>CAXAVQ010000015.1:0-15554 GCA_963971985.1 uncultured bacterium | reverse complement strand
ATGCGGATGGCGGTCTACGAGAGCGGGGCGAACTTCGCGGCGGAGACCCTGGGGCTTCGGACCTCGACGGATTCGACCCGGGTGGACACGCTCAACGATGGCGAGGGCGTGGAGATCTCGCACGGCCAGACCGATCCGACAACGGGTCTGCCGGACGCGGAGCGGAACCTGGATTTCCGGGTGACGCTCTCGGACGGCTCGACCTTCACGGTGGACCTGGTGCCGTCGGACATGGACACCCTGTCGACGGTGGTCGGCAAGATCAACGCCGAGGCGGCGTCGCAGGGGCTCGGGGCGGTGTTCACGGCGGCGCTCGACCCGAACACGGGTGGGATTTCGTTCGCGGATACCGCCGGCGGCGGCGGACAGATCTCGGTGACGAGCCTGAACGGGTACGCCGCGGAGGATCTCGGATTGCTCGATGCCAAGTCGGCGACGGCAAGTCTTGCCGGTTCGGATCGGTCAACCGTGCGCGTCGACGGGCTGTTGTCGTCGCTGGTGGAGCTGCGTGATGCGCTGCTGGGCAACGATGTGCGCGGGATCACGCGTGCTTCTGAGAATTTACAGGGCGATATTGAGGTATTGACCTCGGCCCGGGCGCTGGTTGGCACGCGAAGTGCTCGTGTGGAGCAGGTTCAGTCGCGCACCGACGAGCGGATGCTTCTGGACCGGGCCATCAAGAGCGATCTGCAGGATCTGGACTTCGTGGAAGCGTCGACTCGCTTCAGCCTCCTGCAGACGCAATTGCAGGCGGCGTATCAGGTGACGGCGAGTTCGCAGTCGCTGAGCCTTCTGAACTTCCTCGGCTAGCGCCGGGGTTGGTCGATTCGGATCCCCGGCGGAATTCGGCCGCTGACGGGGAATGGACAGGATGTCGCCCGCGAAGGACGTGGGTGTTCCAGGATGGTCGGCCGATGGAGCGGAGCACTCCGATGGAAGTGCAAACCACACGGTTCGGAACGGTGGAGATCGCGGAGGACCGCGTGATCACGTTCGCGAAAGGATTGCTCGGATTCAGCGAGCAGCTGCGTTATTGTCTGCTGCAGCCCAGCGACGACGCGTGTTTTTTCTGGCTGCAGTGCGTTGATGATCCGACGCTGGCGTTCGTCGTGACCGATCCGTCGCTGTTCTTCAACGACTACTCGGTGCCGATCAGGGCCGAGCAGGCGGAAGACCTGCGACTGAAGACGCTCGACGACGCACAGGTGTTCGTGATCGTGAACCGCGTCGGCGGCAAGCTCACCGGGAACCTCCAGGGGCCCTTGGTGATCAACACCGTCGATCGTATCGGTGAGCAGTTCGTGCTCGCCGAGAAGCGGTGGACGACGCGGCACGAGCTGCTGTCGGTCGAGGACATGGCAAAGGCCGCATCGGCGTAAGAGCCAGCGGGTTGTGCGGTGGTGCGTTGCCCGGGACGGGCGACGGTGCCGCGGGGTCTGAGCCCCGAGCCGCTGGTGGTGTTTCGGCGTGTGATGCGCACGTGGTGTTCGCGAGAGCGGGCACCGGCGGTGTGGCTGCGCGACGGTGCACCCGCGAGAACGGGAATCCAAGGAAGGAGCCTGGAGCAATGTTGGTGCTCTCCCGTCAACGCGATGAAACGATCATGATCGGTGATGACATCGAGATCACTGTCGTCGATGTACGCGGCGACAAGGTGAGGCTCGGGATCAACGCACCGGCGAAGATCGCGGTCCATCGCAAAGAGGTATACGAAGCGATCCGAGCCGAGAACGAGCGTGCCGCTCGAGTCGACAGCGACGATCTTGTTGAGCTTTCCAAGAGCGCGCTCGGTCGGGTGCGTGACGGCAAGCCGAATCCCAAAGTCAACGACCGCTCGTCGGGCCTGGTGCAGACCCAGCCCCCGAACGGCAAGGCCCAGAAGCGGGCGTAACGAACGGATTTTCATCGTGCCGGCGGGGCAGGGGCCGTGCCGGCAGAGCTTTCGACGACAGGGCGGCGCAGCGGGATGCGGAGACACACCCGGACCGCCACACACGGATGAACGCAATCACGGAGGATTGTCATGTCCAGGATCAACTCGAACATCTCGAGCATGATCGCCCAGTTCAATCTGGCGAAGAACAACAGCAATCTCGACACGCGCCTGCAGCGGCTGGCGACGGGTCTGCGCATCAATCGCGGTGCGGACGACCCCGCGGGCCTGATCATCAGCCAGCGTCTTCGGACGGAGCTGGAGGGAATCAAGCAGGGCATCAAGAACTCGGAGCGCGCGTCGAACGTGATCGCCACAACCGAGGGCGGGTTGACCGAGGTGAGCGACATGCTCAACTCGATCCGTGCGCTGGTCGTTGAGGCGGCGAACTCGGGTGCGTTCAGTTCTGAGGAGGTCTCGGCGAACCAGCTGCAGATCGACTCGGCGATCGATTCGATCACGCGCATCGCCAACACGGCGTCGTTTGGCGGGCTGAAGCTGCTCAACGGCTCGCTCGCGTATGACCTGTCGGGCGTCGACGACACGAACATCGCCAAGGCGTCGGTGAACGCGGCGAACTTTAGCGGGCGGACGTCGATCGATGTGGACGTCGAGGTGGTGGGCTCCGCTCAGCAGGCCTCGGTATTCCTGAACACGAACTTCGCGGCGCTCTCGGCCGGTCTGACCGACGGCATCCTGCCCAACGAGATCACGATCGAGGTCGCCGGTCCCGACGGCGTGGTCGAACTGACGCTGGCGTCGGGCTCCACGGTGGCGAACATCGTCAAGGCGATCAACGATCGCTCGGGCGTGACCGGCATCCAGGCGGCGCCGGTCAGTGCCGGCGACGTGTCGTCGGGCATCCGGTTCTTCTCGACCGAGTACGGGGCGGACTCGTTCGCGTCGGTCAAGACGCTCTCGGGTCGCGACGACTACACCTGGGCGACGCTGATCGACAACCAGCCCGGTCCGATCGACTGGGCCGGCGGTTCCGGCTCGCAGTGGACCACGGCGGACCGGGACTCGGGCAAGGACGTGATCGCGCTGGTCAACGGCGCGGTGGCGACGGGGCGCGGGCTCCGGCTCGACGTCCGCGGCCCTGAGCTGGACATCTCGCTGCAGCTCACCGATACGTTCGCGACGACCGTGAACGGCACGGCGAGCAGCTTCGATATCACCGGCGGCGGGGCGCTGTTCCAGCTCGGGCCGCAGGTGAACTCGAACCAGCAGGTGAACATCGGTATCGGCTCGGTGGCGGCGACGCGTCTGGGTGGGACCTACCAGCTCAACGACACTGGGAATTTCGAGTTGCAGTTCCTGTCGAGTCTGAAGTCCGGCGGTCCCAACTCGCTGCGAGGCAATCTGCAGAACGCTTCGCGGGTGCTCGAGACGGCCATCGACGAGGTGTCGACGATGCGTGGTCGCCTGGGCGCGTTCGAGCGGAACGTGCTGGACACGAACATCCGGTCGCTGCAGGCCGGGGTGGAGAACATCACGGCGGCCGAGTCGGTGATCCGCGATGCGGACTTCGCGGTCGAGACCAGCGAACTGACCCGTGCTCAGGTTCTGAGCCAGGCGGGCACGTCGGTGCTGGCGCTGGCCAACCAGCAGGCCCAGAGCGTCCTGAGCCTGCTCGGGTAAGAACTCCCGCCCATAGGGCTCTCGCCCCATAAGAGGATCGGCGACGAGCCGACACCCGCCAATTTCTCGGACAAACGCCCGGAGGCCCTCGCCTCCGGGTTTTTTATTGCCCCGGCTGATAATCCGGCAGGTGGTACGACCGGCCCGGCGAAAGGCCGGGTGGGGTCTCGCGTCTCCATTGTGAATCCCGACGGACCGACTTTCGAGTCGGTGCTCCGCACGTGAGCGGTGTGCCTTCCGGGCACGGCACGGAGTGCGGGCCCGATCGCCGAGCGGCAGCGTGTCGCGAGGCCACCAAGGGTATCGGGGTGGGTCCCCAGGATTCGGTTTCACGGAGGAACCTCAATGAGTCGCATCAACACCAACGTCAACTCCCTGATTGCTCAGCGCGTGCTGGGTCAGAACAACCAGGGCCTGGCCGGATCGCTGGAACGCCTGTCCACCGGTCTTCGCATCAACCGCGGCAAGGACGACCCGGCGGGTCTGATCGCTTCGCAGAACCTGCGTGCCGAGAAGGCCTCGCTGAGCTCCGCGATCAAGAACGCCGAGCGTGCCGACCAGGTCGTGAACATCGCCGAAGGCGGTCTGAACGAAGTCTCCGGTCTGCTGACCGAGCTCCAGGGTCTGCTGACGAGCACGGCGAACGACGCCGGCCTGTCCGCCGAGGAAAAGGAAGCGAACCAGCTGCAGATCGACTCGATCCTGCAGACCATCGATCGCGTTTCGTCGGCCACCTCGTTCCAGGGTAAGAAGCTCCTGAACGGCAACCTGGACTACACCACCACGAACATCGACAGCGAGGTCTCGGGCTTCAAGGTCAACGGTGCCAAGCTCGGCTTCGGCGAGACTCGCGACGTGGACGTGCTGGTCACGCAGTCGGCCCAGGTCGGCGGCATGGTGATGCGCTTCGGCGGCAACAACCTCGACCTGACCGACGCCGACGCGACGTTCACGATCGAAGTCTCGGGCAACGAGGGTTCGCGTGAGCTGAGCTTCAGCTCGGGCACCACGCTGGCCGACGTCGCCTCGACCATCAACAGCTTCACCGACGTGACGGGCGTGACCGCGACCGCTTCGGGCAACGACATCAAGCTCACCTCGAGCGAGTATGGCAGCGACCAGTTCGTGTCGCTGAAGGTCATCGAAGACGGCGGCGTGACCGGCACCGGCGTGGACGATTTCGACGCCGCGGACACGAACGCTCTGGCAGGGTCGCCGACCGCGTTCAGCGCGCTGGCCAACGGCACGACGGATTACGGCCAGGACGTCCGCGCCACCATCAACGGTATTTCGGCGACGACCAAGGGCACCCAGGCCTCGATCAACACCGACTTCCTGGACGTGTCGGTCGACCTGTCGGACACCGGTGCGACCACGCTGGGCAGCATCTCCGCCTTCCAGATCACTGGCGGCGGCGGCGACTTCCAGCTGGGTGGCCGGGTCGACATCGCCGGCAAGGTCTCGTTGGGCATCGGCAACGTCGCGGTCCGCGAGATCGGCAAGGTCGACGACAGCGGCACCAACTACACGCTGTCGGACATCGGTTCGGGCAAGTCCCTGAACGTGGTCGACGGTGACCTGGCGGTCGCGCAGGACGCGGTCGAGCAGGCCATCAAGGACGTGAACTCGCTGCGTGGTCGCCTCGGCGCCTTCCAGCAGAACACCGTCGGTGCGACGATCCGCTCGCTGGGCGTGTCGTTCGAGAACACTGCGGCGGCCGAGTCGGTCATCCGCGACACGGACTTCGCGTCCGAGACGGCGGCCCTGACCCGCAGCCAGATCCTGAGCCAGTCGGCCCAGACGGTGCTGTCTCAGGCCAACTTCCAGCCGCAGGCCGCCCTGTCGCTGCTGGGCTAAGCCCTCCGGGCTGATCGACTGAGTCCCCGAGGTTTCGGGGACGCCCGATAAACCCCTTACCGCTTTGGCCAGATCGGCCAAAGCGGTTTTTGTTTTGCGCGATGGTGCGCCTTATCGGGCCTGGTTCCGTGGGGGGGTGACAGACCACCGATACCACCCTTCGTCGTAGGAACCCATTCGATCCACACACGGAGGCACATCCACAATGAGCCGCATCAACACGAACGTCATGTCGCTGCTCGGCCAGCGCGTCCTCGGGGCGAACAACAAAATGCTGGGGACATCGCTCGAGCGTCTGTCCACGGGCTTGCGTATTAATCGCGGCAAGGACGACCCGGCGGGTCTGATCGCGTCGCAGAACCTGCGGGCAGAAATGAAGGGTCTTGGCCAGGCGATCAAGAACGCCGAGCGGGCCGATCAGGTGGTGAACATCACCGAGGGCGGACTCGGCGAGATCAGTTCGCTCCTGAACGAACTGCAGTCGCTGGTGACGCAGAGCGCCAACACGGGCGGCCTCTCCAATGAGGAGAAGCAGGCGAACCAGTTGCAGATCGATTCGATTCTGCAGACGATCGACCGGATCGCGGGTGCGACCGCGTTCCAGGGCAAGAAGCTGCTCAACGGCAACCTCGATTACCAGACGACGAACATCTCCGACGAGATCGGCGCGTTCAAGGTCAACGGGGCGAAGCTCGGCTTCGGCGAGACGCGTGATGTGGACGTGCTGGTGACGGCATCGGCGCAGATCGCCGGCATGTTCCTCGAGTTCGGTGGCGCGGGCATCGATCTGGGCGAAGCGTCTGGCCCGGGCACGAATGTTCCCGATTCGCAGTTCGTCATCGAGATCTCCGGCAACCAGGGGGCTCGCCAGCTGTCGTTCAGCTCCGGCACGACGCTGACGAACATCGGTGCAGCCATCAACAGCTTCTCGGATGTCACCGGGGTTCGGGCGGTCGTTTCCGGCACGGGTGTGCGTCTGGAATCCACGGAATTCGGCTCCGAGGAATTTGTTTCGCTCGAGGTGATCGACAACGGAGGGATCGACACCGGTTCCACGGTTGGCGTGTACGACCTCGACGCGGGGAACACGCAGGTGGCCGACGCCGGCAGCCGCGTGACTTTCGCGTCGCTGAACAACGGCAAGGCCGACTTCGGGCAGGACGTGCAGGCGACGATCAACGGCATCACGGCCACCACGAAAGGAACGCGTGTTGCGATCAACACCGACTTCCTCGATGTCTCGATCAACCTGAACTACGACACCAGCGCAGGTGGTTCCGGCGCTGCCCAGCTCGGGGCGATCAACGCGATGCGGATCCTCGGCGGCGGTGCGGACTTCCAGCTCGCGTCGAGGGTGAACATCGCCGGCAAGGTGTCGCTCGGCGTATCGAACGTCGCCGCACGCGAACTCGGTCGCACCGACATCACGGACGGGAGCGGCACGAGCACGTTCTTCCTCGCCGACATGGTCGGCGGCAAGGACCTGAACGTCATCAACGGCGACGTCACGGCCGCCCAGCAGGTCGTCGACACCGCGATCCGCGACGTCAGCTCGCTCCGAGGGCGCCTCGGTGCGTTCCAGCAGAACGTCATCGGCGCGACGATCCGGTCGGTCGGTGTTTCTCTTGAGAACACGACCGCGGCGGAGTCGGTTATCCGCGATGCGGACTTCGCGTCGGAAACGGCGGAACTGACGAGATCACAGATCCTGGTGACGTCGGCGACGCAGATCCTTGGGATCGCCAACCAGCAGCCGCAGTCGGCGCTGCAGCTTCTCGGCTAACGCTGAACAACCGCGCTCGATGGACGAGCGCATCACATCGAATGTCCGGTCTGTGGAGCCGGGCCTACGACGGGAAGGCGACCTTTCGGGGTCGCCTTTCTTTTTCAGTTGAGCTGCAGGAACGAGTTGGCGTACGCGAGCAGCGCGATGCCGATCATGACGGCGCAGAAGAGGTGCGCGCCGCGGTCTTTGCTGAAGGCGGCGAAGGTGCCGAAGCAGGCGATCGCGCCGATCATGCCGATGAAGCCGATGAGCAGCGCGGTGCCGGTGCCGCTGCCATCGCCGACAAACTCCGGGGCGCTGGCGGCGAAGAGCAGGGCGATGAAGCCGGGCGCGATTAGCAGGATCGCGGGGAAGCGCTGGCGCTCTGGCGGCGGGTCATCCTGTGCGTTCTCGACATCGCGCGGGTCCGGAGTCGGGCGTCTCGTGCGCGTGGCGGACCGATCGGCGGGGACGTTGGCGTTGCGCGGCGGGCCGCTGGGGGGCTGAGACCCGAGGAAGGTGATGCGCTGGCCGTCGGGCAGGCGACGCTTGGATGGATCGGGCGTGTCGGCCATCGGCGCCTTCCGGGTGATCGAGGTTGCGTCAGCCGATCACGCGATCGGTGGGCGCGAGGCGGCTGTCGACCTTCGACTTCCATTCGTCATAGCCGGCACGCCCCATGAGCCCGAAGGTCGCGAGTTTGCCGGTTTCGACCGCCGGCTGATCGTAGGCGTCGATACCGAGCATCCGCCCGGCGTAGGCGGTGGTGATCTGCCAGAGGTTGATGAACTCACCGACCTCCTCGGCCTGGATGCCGGAGGGGGAGCCGTCGAACTTCAGCGTGAAGTTCGGGCGCTGAGACTCGACGAGGGCGTACTCGGTGGCCCGCTTCTCGGCGTTGAGCAGGTCGGCGAAGGACTTGCCTTCGAGGTACTTCAGCGCTTCGACGCCGAGCCCGGTGGGGATCTTGAAGTCGCCGCCCCAGGCGGTGTGGGCGGGGTCGCCGAACTGGTCGACTTCCATGAAGCCGACGACCTTGTCGTTCGGGCCCTCGCGATAGAGCTGGACCTGGGAATGCTGGTCGGTCGTGCCGAGGGCTTTGATCGGCGTGAACCCGGCGAATCGTCCGTCCTTGCCGGAGGCGTCGTGGCGCTTGCCCAGCGACTCGGCCCACAACTGACGGAACCAGTCGGCGAGCAGGTAGAACTGGTTGGCGTAGGGCATCAGGACGTGGTTTGGCTTGGGCGATTCGACGCCGCGACCCTCGCCCAGTTCGACCAGCAGAGTCGCGAGCATCGCGGCGGGGTTGGTGTGCAGGTCGGGCGAGGAGCAGCGCTCGTCCATGCGGGCGGCGCCGTCGAGCAGGCCGTCGATATCGATGCCGGCCATCGCGGCGGAGAACAGGCCGACAGGTGAGAGCACGCTGAATCGACCGCCGACGCCCTCGGGGACCGGGAGGGTGGTGTATCCGTTCTCGTCGCAGATGCTGCGCATGGTCCCGGACTTGGGGTCGGTGATGGCGACGATCTGCTCGGCGTGCCGTTCCTTGCCGCGACGCTCGATGAGCAGCGACCGGATGGTCATGAACTGCGAGGCGGTCTCGGCGGTCTCGCCCGACTTGGAGACGACGTTGAACAGCGTGCGATCGAGGGCGGGATCGTTCTCGATGACGTAGTTCAGGACGGAGAACAGGTAGTTCGGGTCGACGTTGTCGACGACGAAGACCCGGGGCAGGTCGTTGCGGTGTTCGCTGGGAAGCAGGTTGTGCGTCGGCGGGTTGAGGGCCGACTGCAGGGCGATATTGCCGAGGGCGGAGCCGCCGATGCCGAGCACGACGAGGTTGTCGATCCGCCCTTTGTAGCGATCGACCACTTCGCGTATGGCGTCGACGTGGGCGCTGCGGGCCGGATCGAAGGGCAGGCCCCGCCAGCGCTCCCAGCCTGTGTTCCGGGTCTTCTCGAGCGATGCGGTGATCTCCCGGGCCTTGGTGGCGAGCGGGGAGCCGTCATCGAGAACGGAGGGGTCGAGGCCGTGGGAGCCGACGCGATCGGAGAGGCAGTTGGCGTAGTCGAGTTTCAGCATGGTGTTCAGGGTACGTCCCACACGGGATGGCCGGTAGGGGGGTGTTGACGCGTGGCCGGCGATTTTCCGGTGTTTCTGCTTGACCGGCGACGCTCGATCGGGGCCGGCGTTAGCATGCTCGGTCCGTCTCCTCGCGTGTGTGCCGGGAGCGTTCCGCCTGATCCGAACCGTAGTCTTCTACAAGGACTCTCGCGATGGTCCACCCGTGGCACGAGGTCACTCCTGCGGTCGAGGGCATGCCCCTCCCCGGCCATTTCCGCGCGATCGTCGAGATCCCCAAGGGATCGTCGAATAAGTACGAGCTCGACAAGAAGAGCGGCATGCTCCGCTTGGATCGGGTGCTGAGTTCAGCGGTCTACTACCCCGCGAACTACGGGTTCGTGCCGCAGACGCTGGCCGAGGACGACGACCCGCTGGACGTGCTGGTGTTCTCGACGGAACTGATCCCGGCGCTGTGCATCTGCGATGCGCGGCCGGTCGGGGTGATGACGATGATCGACGACGGCCAGCCCGACCACAAGATCGTCGCGGTGCTGAAGAACGACCCGGTCTACTCGGATTACCAGAAGGCCAGCGACTTCCCGCGCCACACGTTCAAGATGCTCAAGCGGTTCCTGGAGGACTACAAGCAGCTCGAGGGCAAGGGCGTGGAGGTCGACGACATCCTGCCGGCTGAGGTCGCGCACGCGACGATCGAGGACGCGCTGCTCCGCTACTCGCAGAAGCGCCAGAACGGTTCGATTCTGGGCCTGCACGCCTGATCCCGATTCACGAAGAGGCCCGCGATGCTCCCCGAGATCGACCGAATCCTGATCAGTCGCGACGAGATCAACGAGCGCGTCAGCGCCATAGGCAAGCAGCTCTCTGCGGACCTGTCGGAGGCCGTGCGAGCCGACGGGTATGACCCGCTGGCCCACCCGGACCGGGTGGTCATGGTTCCCATCCTGACCGGCGCGATGGTGTTCGCCTCGGACCTGATCCGAGCGATGCCCATGAAACTGTCGCTGAGACTGGTCACGGTCAGCAGCTACCCCGGCCAGTCGACGGAGTCGAAGGGGGCGGCGATGCGCAGCGCCCTGCCGCCGGACCTGGCGGATCGGCATGTCGTCCTGATCGACGACATCCTCGACACCGGTTCGACCCTGCGCCTGGTCAGCGATCTGGTGCGAGAGCAATCGCCGGCGAGCATCCGCACGTGCGTGCTCCTGGACAAGCCGGACCGGCGGACGCACGACGTGACCTGCGACTATCGAGGATTCCCCATCCCGGACGAGTTTGTCGTGGGCTACGGGCTGGATTTCGACGGTTTTTATCGGAACCTGCCCGACATCGTGGCGTTGAAGCCCGATGCGTTCACGTAGTCGGTTCAATTCTGGCGATTTTGCCGGTTCGGTCTGGAAAAGAACCCGGTGGTTTGGTCATACTGCGTGTTCGGCGCTCTTGGGTCTCCGAGGGGAGCCTCAGCCGAGATTCCCGAGTTCCCTGGAGGCCGTGTGCTCTTCCGCAATCTGTTCTGTGCTGCTGTGTGTGCGATCTTCTCGTCCGGTGCCATCGCCGCTGCCCCGACGGAAGTGAGTTCTGCCCACGAGGTCGAGAGCGACAGCCTCGTCGCCTCGCTGGCTGGGGTGACGGTGTTCCTGCGCGACGGGCGTGAGTTCACCGGTCGTCTGCTCGAAGAGACCCCCCACAAGATCACGATCGAGACGACGATCTCCGGGATCACCGTTGAGATGACGTTCGGGGCCAACGAGGTCCGCTCGATCGAACGCTACGAGGACGTGCCCGATCGCCCGCGTCAGCCGGAGCGGGAAAAGGAAGCGGCGGAAGTGGCCGAGGGCGGCTGGGTGCGAGTGCCGGCACACGGCACCATCGGCGTTGAGCTCACCAAGAATTTCTTCGAATCGTGCGTGCAACGCGCGTCGAACGCCGGCGCCGAGGTCGTCATCTTCGAACTGAAATCGCCCGGCGGCTATCTGTATAGCCTCGATGAAATCTACGACGGGCTTCAGGAGGCAGGCGACGACATCCGCGTCATCTTCTATGTGAACGACGAGTGCTTCTCGGCGGCGGCGCTGCTCTGCATCACCTCGGATGCGTTCTACGTCGGCCCGAATGCGTCGTTCGGCTCTGCGGTGGTGATCCAGGACAACGACAGCGGCGGTGTGGACGCCGTCAACGCGAAGTACGCCGCGGCGCAGGCCTCGATCTGGCGCACCCGCGCCGAGCGTCGGGGGCGTCCGGGCATCCTGGTGAACGCGATGATGCTGCTGGAAACCGAGGTCTGGGCGGATAAGACCCAGTCGCCGTGGAAACTGTTCGCGTCGCGACCGGGCGGCGATGGGGGGAGCGCGGAACTGGTTGTTGGGGATCGTGCGATCCTCTCGATGACCGCCAACGAGGCGGTGTCGCTCGGCGCCGACGACGACGCACGAGACGACTTCGAGCATCTGCTGAGCGAACTCGGCCTCGAAAACCCGGAACGCGAGGCGGTGAGCGGCGAGAGCCACGCACGCACGATCATCAGGACGCAGCAGCGTCGCATCAACGACTTAGAAAGCCGGATCACGTTCATCGACGAGGTTATCGCCCGGATCAACGAGGGCCTCGAGGACGAATCGATCACGGTCGATTCCTTCCGGCGCGACCTCATCCGCGTGCGATCGACGCTCGATCGGGTGCGCCGCGAGATGGAACAGACCGACTTCGTCCGCTTCCACTGCCTGCTGCACGGGCTGACCTACGAGGTCATCGACGAGTACAAGCAGTCGATCGACGAGGCGCTGCGGATGCTGCGCTGATCGGCGCCCTTCACTGCTGTTGATCGGAGACTTCTACCGCCTCGCCGGATTCCGGGTCGTAGCGGTAGGTCTTGCCCGGTTCTTCGTTCTTGCAGGCTTTGTGGGTGCCGTCGCAGAACGGGAAGTTCTTCGTGAGCCCGCAGCCGCACACGAACACGGGCTTGTCCTGCGGGTCGATGCGGACGGGGCCGGTGGCTTCGAAACGGACGATTCGTGGCATGGGTCGGATCTCCTCGGAGGTCGGGTGACGCCGTCCGAGGGTACCGCATCCGGGGCGATGGGGTCACGCGGGCGACGGGACCTCGCGGATGACCTCGCGCAGGGTTTCGAGCCCCGCAGACTGGTCGCCGGTCTGGAGGTAGCCGCGCGAGACGACGCGGTGGGCGCAGACGGGCTCGATGTTCTCGAGCACGTCCTGGGGGATGCAGTAGTCGCGTCCGGACAGGACCGCCCTGGCACGCGCCGCCTGGGCGAGCGCGAGCGTGGCTCGCGGGGACAGGCCGATGCGCAGGTCCTTGTGCTCGCGCGTCGCGTTGGCGAGGCGGATGATGTACTGCACGATCTCGTCGGCAATGCGGACGTGGTCGGTGAGGTGCTGCAGGCGGAGCACCTCCGTGCGGTCCATGACGGGGAGCAACTCGACCAGGCGAGACTCCGACGGACGCTGGTTGAGCACCAGCGCCTCGGATTCCGGCGACGGGTAGCCGAGGCTGATGCGCATCAGGAAGCGGTCGAGCTGGTTTTCCGGGAGTAGGTAGGTCCCCTCGAACTCGAAGGGGTTCTGCGTCGCCACCACCATGAACGGCTGTTCGAGGCGCATCACGCGCCCGTCGACGGACACGGTGGCCTCCTGCATGGATTCGAGCAGGGCCGACTGCGTGCGTGGCGTGGTGCGGTTGATCTCGTCGGCGAGCAGGATGTTCGCGAAGATCGGGCCCTTCTTGAACTGGAACTCGCCGGATTTGGAGTCGTAGACCGAAACACCGAGCACATCGGCGGGGAGCATGTCCGGCGTGAGCTGGACGCGGCTGAAGCTGCAGTCGAGGGAACGGGCGAGCGCGGTGGCCAGAACCGTCTTGCCGACGCCCGGTACGTCTTCGATCAGCACGTGTCCCCGAGCGAGCAGGCAGACGATCAGCCGATCGATGGCTTCGACGTTGCCGATGTAGACCTGGCGGATGTTCTCGCGGAGGCGCTCGATCAGTTCCCGGGCTTCATCGGCGCTCAGATCGGGCTCACCGACGGGTTCGGCTCGGGTGGGATCTGGGTGGTCGGTCTGGATGCCGGTCATGCGCTGTCCTGGTTCCGAATCGTGGGGATGCGAGCGGTGCATGGTCTTCTCCGCGTAAACTTTTAGCCAGTGATACGTTCAGAAGACGACCCCCGATCCGAAGAAGTCACCGTTTCCGGTGATTCTTCTGCAGATTCTGGGAAATCCGGGCGCGATACGAGCGCGCGGATGGACCAGTCGCTGCGTGGGTCGCTGCCGTGCTTCGTCTGTGGGTACGAGTTGAAGGGCCTCTCGATCCGGTCGGTGTGCCCCGAGTGCGGCACGGCGGTGCGAGGCACGATCCTCTATCGGGTTGACCCGCGCGCCGACGAGTTCAAGCCGATCCGATGGCCCCGCCTCACCGCCTGGGGTATCCGGTTCTGGGGCACCGGCGCGGCGACGGCGGCGATCTCGCTCTGGGTGCTCCGTCTCAGCGAGTTCAGCGGTTTCACCGGTCAGCGATCGGGCGCGGACTCGATCTGGTCGGTGCTCTCGGTCGTCGCGATCCTCGCCAGCGCCCTCGGGGCGGCGATGATCGTCCGCCCGAACCGCTGGATCCCGCCCGCCAAGTCGATCCTCGCGGCGGTCGGGGTCGGCTGGTACGCCGTGGTCATCATGGGCATGCTGATCGTCATCCGAACCGATATCGATCGTGTGCCAGCCTACGGGCACGAGCGATCACTCGACGCGATGCGTGAGATCGGACGGATGGTCTTCGGCGTCGGGGTGCTGGGCGTGCTCCTGTGCATGCGCCCGATCGCTCGCGAACTCGTCAAGCGGTCGCTGGCTCTCCGGACCGGGCGGGTGGACCGCCAGACCATCCTCGCGATGAGCGCGGTCGTCGTGGTCGGCTTGCTGAGCGACGCCATCCGCTGGGGGGTGGCGACCGACCTGGTGGGTGCCGGCGTGGGGGTGGTCGACTTCATCGGGCGCCTGCTGGTGGTGTTCAGTTCGGCGCTGCTCACCCTCGGGCTGGTCAGCGCGGCAGTGGATTCCTGGCGGATCAGCAACGCCATCCTGACGCCCAGCCCGTCGATGTCGGACATCTTCGGCGAGGCCGAGTCTGCCACTTCGGCAGCCGGGGACGCTCCGGGGGCCGGCCTGTCAGAGAGCGGTGGGCCAGCGGAGCCCTCGCTTCAGGCGTAAGTCGCTGTCTATCAGCGCCTTAGGTCCGGGGCCGGGTTGGCATCGCGGTTGTAGCACTCTTCAGAGAGGCGATCGTGCGCGATCGACGCATCGCCCTCCGAACCGAACCATCGCCCGCTCGCGGGCACGAAACCACCTGTCTCGGGCGACGCCCGGTCGCCCACCTGAGCCCTGGAGAAAAGCAGACATGGCAGTGAAAGACCTCACCTTCGAGACCGATGCCCGTCAGGCCCTGCAGGCCGGCGTCGAGAAACTCGCCAAGGCCGTGAAATCTACCCTCGGCCCGCGCGGGCGCAACGGCGTCATCGACAAGTCCTGGGGCGGCCCGACCGTCACCAAGGACGGCGTGACCGTCGCCGAGGAGATCGAGCTCCGCGACAAGGCCGAGAACATGGGCGTGATGCTCGTGAAGGAAGCCGCGAGCAAGACCTCCGACGATGCCGGCGACGGCACCACGACCGCGACCGTCCTCGCCGAAGCGCTGTTCACCGCCGGCCTGAAGTTCATCGCTTCGGGCGTCGATGCCAACGCGCTCGTTCGCGGCATGAAGAAGGGGGTCGAGATCGCCTCCAAGGAGATCACTTCGATCGCCCGCCCGATCGACGGCAAGAAGGACATCCAGAGCGTCGCGACCATCTCGGCCAACAACGACCCCGAGATCGGCAAGATCCTCGCCGACGCCTTCGAGAAGGTCGGCAAGGACGGCGTCATCACCGTCGAAGAGGGCAAGTCGCTCGACACCGACATCGACGTCGTCGAAGGCATGCAGTTCGATCGCGGCTACCTGTCGCCGAACTTTGTCACCAACCCCGACGAGATGAAGGCCGAACTCGAGAAGTGCCTCGTGCTCATCCACGAGGACAAGATCGACAGCATCCAGACCCTCGTGCCGCTGCTCGAAAAGGTCATGGGTTCGAAGAAGCCCATCCTGATCATCGCCGAGGACATCACCGGCGAAGCGCTCAGCACGCTGGTCATCAACAAGCTCCGCGGTACGCTGCAGGTCGCCGCCGTCAAGGCGCCGGGCTTCGGCGACCGTCGCAAGGCCATGCTCCAGGACAT
>CAXAVQ010000014.1:0-16092 GCA_963971985.1 uncultured bacterium | reverse complement strand
CCCCCGCCGCAGTCGGTCCCGTCGTACCGCCGATCCCACATCAGCAAACCCTCATCCGTGATCCGCCACGTCCGGAACTCGAACACGCCGCAGACAGTCTCCGGGCTGGCCGCGACGACCACACCCTCGTCCGGGTGCACGCGCAGCTCCGGGTCGGTGAACACACTCCCGATGGGCCCGTCGAGCAGATGCGCCCACTCGAACGCGCCCTCCGGCGACAGCGCGACCGTCGCGTACGGTCCGAACAGTTGGTTCGTCCACCCGGCGAGGTAGATGCGCCCGTCCGGACCGATCTCGATATCGGTCACGTTGTCGCCGTCCGGCAGACCTGACGACCACGTCTGCGTCCAGACGGTCGACGCGTCTGCGTCAAGCTTCCTGGCGTGATAGCCACCCGAAGCGCCGAACCCCACCACCACGCCAGGACCCGAAGCTTCGATCACCGGGACCACCGAAGCGTCGAACAGCGGTCCGGGATCAACCGCGAAATCCGAATCGGCCACGACGTCGCCGTCACCGTTCAACCGAACAACGCGGATCCGAACCTCTTCGGATGAGCGTACACGCATCGAGAGCCAGCACCCGCCCTGTTCGGCGTAGACCAGATCGCCGAACGTGTCCGACACACCGGACGCGAAGTTGAACCGTCGCAGCCAGAGTTGCGTGCCGTCCGGAGCGTAGCGGATGATGAGCACGTTCTCCGAGTCCGTGAACGTCGACTCCTCGAGCGCGACGATGCACGACCCGTCCTCGAAACTCAGGACCTGACGACCATCCTCGGGCCGAACATCCGTCCCGCTGTAATCCACCGACCACGTCGGTTCGAGTTCGATCGGCTCGGCATCGGTCCCCGCGACAAGCGTGACCAACGCAGCCGTCCCCAGTGTGAACAATCCATGATTCATCCTGCCCCTCCTCCGTTCCGCTGAACGCCTCGCTTGAAGTATGAGGAGGGATGAGGTCACTTCAACGCATCATCCGTGCCAGATTCGGCCTCTGAACCCCCGGAGCCCTTCTCCGGGTACAAGCACCCGTCGAATCACACAGATGACATCCACACTTGTCGCTCAGAGCGACCCGCAAGAGCGATCGCCGTCGCCCTCGGGTCATCCATCGCATCGCGTGCCTCCCAGACCCCCTGCCTTGCCGTCAAGCCGCTCAATCGGGACACAGACCCAGAAATCCGTTTGGAACGGCGCAGGCTCGCGATACCCTTGGAACGGAGGGTCACTCATGAAACCAGCGACTGCCCTGACCGTTGCTTCCGGATTCTGCCTCGCGCCGCTCGCGCTCGGTGCCCCGGTCTTCTCCGTCGCCCCCGGCGGCCCGTCCGGGCTCGACCCGGACAAGATCTACATGGCCGCCCCCGGTTCCCCCGTCCCCGTCGGTGGCGGCGCCGGGTCCGGGCTCGGCATGCCCGGCGACGACCTCGACGGCCTGTCCTCCGGCATTCCCGACGAAGAATGGGTTTTCTGCTGGGCGGTCGCTCCGGGCTCGACCGGCACCCGGACCGCTGAATCCCGCGGCCCGCTGCCCCCCTTCAACCTGAACAACCAGGCCGCCAACAACCAGCAGACCGGCGACGCGTTCCTCTCCACCGAGGCCTGGGACCGGTTCGGGCCGGTGCCGTCACTGGGCCTCGGGCTGTTCACCAACGCGCTCGCCATCAACCAGGGCGGCACCTATTTCACCACGCTCGGCCTGCTCCCCGACGTCGATCCGAACGTCGCGGTGCCGATCGGCACGCCGCTCGACGACCTCGACGCGGAGATGAACCCGATCGACCCCGATCAGCCGCTCCCGCCGATTTATTTCTCGGTCTCCGGCAACTCGCCCTCGCTCGGCTCGCTGCCCCCGAGCCCGATCCCGTCCGGCGCGGACATCTTCGTCGATCCCGACCCCACTACCGGCGGCGATGAGATCCTCTACGCCTCAGGGCAGCAGCTCGGCCTGATCATCACCCCCGACCCCGCGGTCCGCGACGACATCGACGGCCTGTCTGTGCACGACACGATCCCCGATGGCATCTTCGACCCGCTCGCGGGCGAGTTCATCATCTTCTCGCTCCGCCCGGATTCTCCGTCTCTCGCCGATCTGGGTGCGAGCCCCGCCGATCTGCTGATCTACGACATCGAGGGGCTGCGCGTGCTCGCGCAGGGCATCGACATGGGGCTCGCGGATGGCGATGACGTCAACGCGGTCCGTGCCATGCCGCTGATCGGGCCGAACGTCGCATCCACCTTCGAAGCGGTCTTCCCACTCCCCGACTGCCCCGGCGACGCCAACGGCGACCTGGTCGTCGACCTGGCCGATCTCAACCTTGTCCTCGCGAATTTCGCGAACGGTGCCGATGGCGACGTCAACGGCGACGGCGTGGTCGACCTCGCCGATCTCAACCTCGTCCTCGGGAACTTCGGCAACGAGTGCGCCGATCCGGCCTGAGCACGCAAAGCGACCCGCGCCCCAAAGGACGCGGGTCGTGTCGTGCGACATCACGGCGGGCGCGATCAGCACCCGAATCCGAACCGTGACAGCACGATGTTCAGGTCCTGCAGGTCGACGAGGCCATCGCCGTTGACGTCGCCCTCGCAGGGTCCCTGCTCGTTCTGGAACATCTGCCAGCTCTGCTGCTCGACCTGCGAGCCCTCGTTAAACCCGTCGTAGGTCACGATGAACGTGAAACCGGGGTCCGGAGGGAGCGGCAGGTTGGTGAGCTGCAGCACATCGCCCGGCAGGATCAACGCGCCGTCGGGGTTCTGGAACTCTGGGACGATCATATCCGGCGGCAGCGGCTGGGCGAGATCGATCGCCATGTCGATCGGCAGGTCGATGATCGTCGGGTCCGGGCTCATGAACACCTGGACGTTGCGGACCAGTTCCGGATAGTCGGTCGAGTTGGTCATCACCAAGGCGGTCCCGGTGTCACCCCCGGGGAGCGTCGCGGCGCACAGCGCCTTGTTCACATCGACGTTGCGTCCCCAGCCATTGAAGTCGACATCGCCGTCCTGGGTGATGTGAACCTGCACTCGATCAGGGCTGCTCCCGCTGAAGCATACACGCCACTTGATCTTCTGGTTAGTCGCCTCATCCTGATCTGAGCCGTACGAGACGCGACGGGTTCCGCCGTGATTGTTCGAATCCGGCCAATTGATTTCCGTTTCGGTTCCGTCGTCGTTGACCTTCCACACCTGTACGGTGTCGATCGAGCTTCCGCTTCCCAGGCGCTGAATGTGGAAGTCCCGCATGTTTTTCTGCCCGTCGGGGAACTGCGAGAGGTCGATGGTGCCGCCGGTGCAATTCTTGACCTGACCAAGGCCGATCGGTGCCGTAGCAGCGATCAGGGTGGTGCCGGCCAGAACTGCCAGAGTGGAACCCTTGAGTGACTTCTTGATGGTGTTGGTGAACATGACGTGCTCCTTCGTGCAGTGGCGGACTCTGCCGCCGTCCGTGTGATTCGTGGTGTCCTCGACACCCTCCACCCACAGAGCGACACCCACGCGTCCGACTCACGCGACCTCAGAAGAATTTCTGGACTTCTTTCCCCTACCGCTATACTGGGCATTCGTGGAGACGCCCGCCCCGTTCAGCTCGCTGCTCGCAAGCGCCCGCTCCGGCGACGACGGGGCCCTCGCCGCCCTGCTCGAACGGATCACCCCCGAACTGCGACGCCGGATCATCCCGCGGATCGGGCCCCGCTACCGGTCCTCCATCGGCGAGGACGACGTCCTGCAGGTCACTTTCATCGAGGCCTTCATCCAGTTCCCGGCCTTCGAAGACCGCGGCGAGGACGCCTTCATGTCCTGGCTGCTGCGCATCGCCGACAACAACCTCCGCGACGCCATCCGCGCACTCGAAGCCGCTAAGCGCCCCAGCCCCAGCGCCCGCATCCACCGACGCGCCCAGACGGATTCCTACGACACGCTGATCGACGCGATCGGCGCAACGCGCACCACACCGAGTCGCATCGCCGGTAAGGACGAGGCCATCGAGCACCTCGACAGCGCCATCAACCGGCTGCCACCGGACTACGCCGAGGTCATCCGCGCACTCGACATCGAGCAGCGCCCCGCCGACGAGGTCGCCGCGGCGATGGGGCGTTCCACCGGCGCCGTCTACATGCTCCGCTCTCGCGCCCACGATGCGCTGCGCAACGAACTCGGTTCCGCCTCACAACTCTTCAGCTTTGAGGGTTGATCGTGTCCGAACACGAAGAACCGAACCAAGAGGGGAGCGATCAGGATCTCGTCGCCAAGGCGCTCGCGCAGGCCAGAGCAGCGCGCGGCCAGGGGCACGCCGCAAAACTCGACGCCGAGAGCATCCGGATCCCCGGCTACACCATCCTCAGCGAGATCCACCGGGGTGGGCAGGGCGCGGTCTATAAGGCCGTCCAAGACGGCACCCGGCGCACCGTCGCCATCAAGCTGATGCTCCGCGGAGCGTTCGCCGGCGATCGGGAGCGGGCCCGGTTCGAACGCGAGATCCGCGTGCTCTCGCAGATCCGGCACCCCGGCGTCGTCTCCATCTACGAGTCTGGAGAAGCCGACGGACGCGTCTACTACGTCATGGAGTACGTTTCGGGCAAACCGCTCGACGACTACCTCCGACATGCCGCGCTCTCGTTCCGAGACCGGCTCAAACTATTCAAGCAGATCTGCGATGCCGTCCACGCCGCTCACCTGCAGGGCGTGATCCACCGCGACCTCAAGCCCGACAACATCCGCATCGACGCCTCGGGCGAGCCGCACATCCTCGACTTCGGCCTCGCCAAGGTCGCCGGCTCGCTCCCCGAGAACACCGACGGCCAGCCGGTCATGATGACCATGACCGGCCAGTTCGTCGGCTCGCTCCCGTGGGCATCACCCGAGCAGGCCGAGGGCATCGCCTCGCGCATCGATATCCGCACCGACGTCTACTCGCTGGGCGTCATCCTGTACCAGATGCTGACCGCCCGGTTCCCGTACACCGTCGAGGGGACGACGCGCGAGATACTTTCGTCGATCGCCGAGGCCACGCCGCAACGCCCGCGTTCGCTCGACCGGTCCATCCCCGCCGAAGTCGAGACGATCGTTCTCCGAGCACTCGCCAAGGACCGCGACCGACGCTACCAGTCCGCCGGTGAACTCGCACGCGATGTCGAACGCTACCTCGCCGGACAACCGATCCTCGCCCGGTCCGACAGCCTGCCGTATGTGCTGCGCAAGACCATCGCCCGCCATCGCGCCGCCGCCGCGACCATTACGCTCGTCCTGCTGCTCATCATCGGGTTCGGCATCAGCATGACTGTGCTCTGGAACCTCGCCGAGGACCGGGGCGACCAGCTCACCATCGCGCTCGACGAACGCACCATCGCGCTCGACCAGCGGGAAGCCGACCTCGATTATCTGCTCGACGTCATTTTCGGTGAGGGCGACCTCCGCCAGTTCGCACACGACCGATCCGTCCGTGAGGTGGTCGAGACGCTGTCCGAAACCGCGGACGAGCGGTTCGAGTCCGACCCCATCCGTCTCGCCACCGTTCACGAGATGCTCGGACGCTCGTTTCGAGCCTTCGATCAGCCAGAGCGGGCGGAGAGCCATCTTCGAAGATCGCTGGAACTGCGGACCAAACTGCACGGCCCCGATCACGAACTCACGCTCGGCACACGCAACTCACTCGCCGAGGTGCTCAAGGATCAGGACGAGTTCCAGGAAGCAGCATCGCACTACCAACAGATCGAGACCGCCCTGCTGGCGCAGCGGCCGGCCGACGCCCAGGCGCGCCGACGCCTCGCCTCGGTCCTCTCCAATCGCGCCCGCCTCCTTGAACGGATGGAGAAATGCGTCGAAGCCCGATCGCTCATGCAACAGACCATCGACCTGCTCGCCACCGACGAGACCGACGAGGCCGACGAGACCTCCCGTCGGCTCGTGCTGTTCGCGCGGGGCCACGCCGCCGGCCTGGATTCGAAGATGGGCTCGTGTCAGCAGGCGCTCCGTGACATGCGTGATGTCCACCGAGGCATCACCGACGCCTTCGGAGCGAGTCACCCCGCCACGACGACCAGCGCCATCAAACTGGCCGGGCTGTGCATCGAAGCCGGGAAGCCGCAGGACGCGATCGAACTCCTCGATGAACTCCCGACGCGCGAAGAGGCGATCCGACTCCGCGCCCGCGCTCTGGCCGACCGGGGCGACCTCGACGCGGCCGTTGAGCACGTGAACACCCTCGACCGCTCACCCGAGACCCACCTGCTGCACGCGCGACTCCTGCTTCACAGCGATCGGCCCGAAGACGCGCCCCACGTGCTCGCCTCGATCAACGGTGAAGCGATCTCGGACTCGCACCGCTTCGAACAGGCGGTCCTGCAAGCAGTCATCGAAGAATCAGCCGACAAGCCTTTGGATGAGCTCGCGCGCCGCGCCTTCGATGGCGATGCCCCGGCGCTGTCCTACGCGACCGCGATCACTACGGCGTATCGAACCGAAACCGTTCCGCAGTCCCCCGAGACGGCTGCCGAACTGGGGTCGATCGCCTCCCGCCTTGCCCATGAGTGCGGCGAGCACCACCGCTGGACCGTCGACGCCCGCCTGCTCCAGGCGAGGGCGCTCGCCGGGTCCGGCGAGACCGCCGCCGCTCGAGTGCTGCTGGACCCGCTACTGGCCTGGTCCGTTTCAGAACACGGACCCGAACACCCGATGACTCGGAAGATCCGTCGCGCGATCGACGGCTGAGTCACACGCTCCCCAGAAGGACATCCCGTGTCGTACACCCGCATCAGCCGACTCCTCGAGATCCTGACCCTGGTCCAATCCCGACGGGGGCTCAAGGCCGATGCGCTCGCCGAGGCCTGCGGCGTGGACAAGCGAACGATCTACCGCGACTTCAAGGCCCTGCAGGACGCCGGCGTCCCGGTTCATCACGACGCCGCCTCCGACGGCTACACGGTCGAAGGTGACTTCTTCCTGCCGCCGGTCCACCTGTCGATGGACGAGGCCCTCGCGCTCGCCGTGCTCTGCGAGGACCTCGTGGAAGACGGGCGCATCCCCTGCCTTCGCGCCGCGATCCGGGCGCTCGCGAAGGTGCGCTCGCAGTTGCCCGAGGACGTCCGCGACGACCTCGACCGGCTCTCGCGCCACATCGCAATCCGCACCAGCAACGCCGAGGGCGATGACGGCACGCGCGACGTCTTCCAGCACGTCCAGCAGGCGATCGCCTCCGGCACCGCCCTCCGCTGCCGGTACGAATCGTCCTCGGACCCCGACGCGGACGAGGCGTTTCTGTTCGAGCCGTACTCGCTGTTCTTCAGCGTCCGGGCCTGGTACGTCGTCGGCTTCCATCACGGGCGGGGCGAGGCCCGCAACCTCAAGCTCAGCCGGTTTGTCGCGATCGAGCAGACGAGCGAGCCGTTCAGCGTCCCGACCGACTTCGACATCGACGACCACCTCGGCAACGCCTGGCGCATGATCCGCGGCGAGGATTCGCACGAGGTCGAGATCGTCTTCGAAGCCGAGTTCGCCGACAACATCGCCGAGACGACTTGGCACCGAACGCAGTCGGTGGAGTACCTGGACGACGGCCGCGTGCTCTTCAAGTGCACCGTCGACGGGCTCGACGAGATCGTCTGGTGGGTGCTGTCGATGGGGCCGATGTGTCGCGTGGTTCAGCCGCGCGAACTTGCTGAGCAGGTGCAGGATCTCGCAACAAAAACCGCCGCGAACTATCGCGGCGGGGAGTGAGTCGATCGGTTAACAGAAGCGGCTGCTTACCAGGGTGCGCCCAGACGGCGGGGCCACGCGTCCTGCGGGCGCTCGGCTTCGGGATCGGTCGGACGGACGTGGGCGAAGATGCCCTCGGCGTCCTTGTCGTAGGCGATCTCGCCGTCGATGATCGAGTAGCGGACCAGCATCATGTAATCGAGCAGGGGACGATCGGTGATGATCATGTCCGCGTCCTTACCGACCTCGAGCGAGCCGAGGCGGTGATCGACGCCGAGCATGCGGGCCGGGTTGATGGTGAGCGTGCGGACCGCCTGCTCTTCGGTCAGGCCGCCGCGGGCCGCGAACGCCGCCGACATGTTGATGTTGAGCATGTCGCGTCCGCCGAGACCGCTGAGGCCGATGCCGGTGCCGGGCCCGAAGTACGGACCGGGCGGGAGTACGGCGACGTCGATCCCGTGGCGGGTCAGGATCGCGGCGTTCTTGATGGTCGCGCCGTTGGGACGGTTCGTCCGCTCATCGGCGAGCGTCCGGTCGCGAGGCACCACGATGGCCGAAAGCTTGGCCTGTGAGATCCGCTCAGGAACCGTCCAACCCTCGGTAACGCCGCGAACGACGATCTCGAAGTTGTACTGCTCGGCGAGTTCGGCGAGAGCGATCAGCGACGCTGCGTCGTTGGCGAAGGCCTGGGCCTTCGCCTGCCCTCGCAGAAGGCGCAGAGCGGAGCGTGCCTCGCGACTCAGGTCGCGGTCCTGGGGCGGGTGGGCCCCGTCTTCCTTGTCGTCGTCGCGCTGGAACTCCTCGACGCGCCGCAGGAAGTCGCGTGCGTCCTCGAAGCCCTTGCGAACCTCGGCCCGACGACGGGGCTGGTTGGTGTCGTAACGCAGGTCCTCGAACATGTTCGAGGCGACGATCATGCCATCGAGCGTGCCGTTCTTGATCTTCGCGACGGCGTTGCCGCTGACCACAGTCGTCAGGCCCGCTGCCCGGGCGAGGGATCCGGCGAGACCGTACACATCGGTGGTATCGGCCGGGTTGCCTCGTCCGATGATGTTCGAACTGTCCATCCCGATCAGACCGGGGTAAACATGGTGGCCGGTGGCATCGATGACCTTCGCGCCTTCCGGCACAGTCACGCGATGACCGATCGCGAAGATCTTGCCGTCCTTGCAGAGCACGGTCGCCCCGTCCATCTCCGGACCGGTGACCGTATGGACGATCGCGCCGGTGATGGCGAGCCACTCCGGCTCCTCTTCCTTGGCCTCGTCGTCCTTCTTCTCCTCATCGGCCTTCTCGGCTTCGGCCTCAGGAGCCGCGGCCCCGTCTCCCCCGCCACGACCGGGGCGCCCTTCCGGCGGCCTGCGGCGCGGGCGCGGCGGCGGGTCCTGCACGACCTCCGGAGCGATCTCCGGGTCCTGCTGCTCAACGTCGACACCCTGGCCGTCGGGCTCGATGGAGTGTGCGGTCCCAGCGAGCGTGCAGATCGCGAGCAGCGAGCACGACGCCAAACCGACGACGGAGCGCCGGGCGAACTGGTTCAGGGCTGATGCGTGTCGTTCAATCACTGATCGTCCTCCCAGACCATCTCGCCGCCGACCATGACCGCTTTGACCGACGAAGTCGGGTCGAGCGGGTCGCCGTTCAGAAACACAAGGTCGGCCCGCTTGCCCTTTTCGAGCGAGCCCGATTCATCCGCGAGCCCGAGCAGCGTCGCCGGGTTCATGGTGACTGACTTCAGCGCGTCCTCGCGGCTCCAGCCGGTACGGATCAGGTCGGCCATGCGAAGTCGCATCGCTTCGTACCCGGCGGGGGCATCGAACGGCGGGACCGTCGTGACGGTGCAACCGGCGGCGACGAGCGACGCCGGGATGCTGTACCGGATCGTGGTCGATGGCAGGAACGAGATCGACGGACGGACGATCACGTGGGCCTGCTTCTCGCCCAGTCGACCGATGACTTCTGTGAAGTCGCCGTTGGTGGTCGTGAAGCTGTAGATAGTGCCGAACTTCTCGGCGTTGTCGTCGAGGGCGTCGAGCAGGTGGATGTAGTCCGAAGCGCTGCTCAACTCGAACACCGCCGGGATCTCGGCTTCCTCGCGGAGCACATCGACAAAGAACTGGACGTCGCGCGGGATCTCCAGCGGCTGGAACTCGGCGGGCTTGTCGTCGCCATCGCCGTTCTTCTTCTCGCCGTTCTCGCCCTCTTTGCCCTCGCCGTTCTTTTCGGCTTCGGCCTTCTTCTTCGCTTCTTCGGCCTGCTTCTTGTCGAACTCTTCCTTCGCCTTCTTGGCCTTGGCGATCTCGCCCTCGGCCTGGCGGATGGCGGCTTCCAACTGGCCCTTGTCGCCGCCCGGGTTGGTCATCGAGATCGGCACGTACGCCGACTCGCTGAGCAGTTCCGGTCCGTCGGGGCCCGCGAGGCGGTAGACCGACGCCCGTCCGGGCATGTTGTTGCCGGTGGGCACGAACGCCGCGGTCACGAAGCCCTCGCTGACGAGCGGCTCGAAATCGAACAGCGACAGCTCGATCTCTTTCGAAGCGGTCTCGCCGCTGTTGTTGCCGCTGCGCCGGAAGTTGTTCATGCCGAAGCGGGTCTGGGCGTTGATCATGCCCGGCATGACCACGCGGTCGCGCGCGTCGATGACCGTGGCGTTCTTCGGGAACTCGAGGTTGGTTCCGATGAGGTCAATCACGCCGTCGATGATGACGATGTCGCCTCGGGGGATTTCCTTCCCGGATACCGTGATCACGGTGCCTGCCCGGACGACGGTGATGTCCGACGCGGCGCCGAGCGCCGGAGCGCTCGCCCCCGCGATGGTCGCCAGCGCCATCGCGCCACCGAGGATGCCGTTTCGTAATGCCGTTGAAGCCATCTCGCTCCGCCTCGCAACCGGCTCTCGCCGGGGTGTATGTCAGTTTCCTGTCGCCGGGTTCAGAACCGGCGACCGTCACGCTCCGCGTCGTACACGACCTTGCCATCGACGATGGTCATCTTCACCCACGACGTCGGGTCGACCGGGTTGCCGGTCCAGACGCCGAAGTCCGCGTCCTTGCCTTCTTCGATCGATCCGATGCGATCCTCGGCCATCGCCGCCTCGGCTCCGACGATCGTCAGGCCTCGCAGCGCCTTGTAGGGCTCCCAGCCGAGCCAGACCGCCAGAGCCGCCTGGTTGGTCAGTTCCTCCTGCGGCACGACCGGCGCATCGGTATTGATGCCCAGGCGATTCACGCCGCCGAGATGCCAACGGGCGACCTCGCCGAAGATCCGCCGGTCCATCCGGTCGAAGTACAGCGCACGCGGACCGACCATCGTGATCACGTTCTCTTCGCCGGCTTCGGCAACGAGCTGAGCCGTCCGGAACGCGCCGATCGTCGAGTGATCGAGCACGACGCGGATGCCGAGCTTGTTGGCGAGCATGTCGATCGTGGTCATCACGAGCTGGTACGCCTGCGTGTGGACCGTGGCCGGGTACTCGCGGGCGAACAGGCCTCGGAAGTCGTCGAACACGATGCTGTGTTCGGGCTTCTCTTCGCTCTCGCCGTTCTCGTAGGCGACCCACGCCTCGTGGTAGGCCTTGGCCTCTTCCAGCGTCTGGCGGGTGTTGTAGTTCATGAACGACCGTCCGACGCCGAACCAGTACCCCTCGGGGTTGCCGGCCTGGGCGATCTTGATCGATCCGGGGGCACGCATGACGACCTCGTCAACGGACGAGCCGCCCATCTTCACGAGCGTGCCGAAGCCGCTCATGTTCGTGCCCGAACCGGGGATGAGCATGGCGGCGGTCACGCCGCCGAGCTGGGCCCGACGCACTTCCTCGGTCTCCGGCGCAACAATCTCGAGCGTGCGGAGGCCGGGGTTGGTCAGGTAGACGCTGTCGTTGAGGTCGCGCAGCGCACCGGCGGTGTGGTTGTGCAGTTCGACAATGCCGGGGACGAGCCAACTGTCGCGAGCGTCGATGACCTCCGCGCCCTCGGGCTCCTTGAAGCCCTTGGCCTTGCGGACCTCGACGATCCGACCGTCTTCGACGACGACGACCGCGTTGTTGATCACCCGATCGTCGCCGTCCATGGTTGTCACTTTGCCGGCGTAGATGACCAGCACGTCGGTCGCTTCGGCCTGCTGAGCGTTGGCCGTGGCCGTCGCTTCCGTGGCTTCTGCTTCCACAGACACATTGTCCGCGCTCGCGGCGGTGCATACGGCGCACATCGCGACGGCGCCGAGCAGGCTCTGCAGTCTGAATGGGTGGCGATCGCGATTCATGGTTGAACCTCCTGGCCGTTGATGAGTACCCCGCGCACGCGGGTCGCTGCGTCGAGCGGGTGACCGTCGAAGATCACCAGATCACCGTCGAGCCCCGCTTCGATCGTGCCGACGCGGTCATTGATACCGAAAACTGCAGGGCGAACAGCGCGACCGCGCTGAGGTTGCGAGCGCCGTCCTCGGCTTCGCTCTGGAACGCCACATCCACGCCCGCGTTCGAGAGCAGCGTCGGCAGGTGCAGTTCGTCGTTGTCACGACGCACGGTCTGACCGGGACGCAGGAGCACGACCACGTTCGATCCGCTGAGCAGATCCGCTCGCGTGTCGGCGTATTCGGCGCCGAGCAGCACGAGTCGCAACTCGTTGCCCTTGACGACCGTTTCGACGACCGCGTCGATCTCCTGGGGCGTGCTCGCGCCCACAACAAGCGGGGCTTCCCCGGCGAGGATCGGGCGGAACGGTTCGAGCGACTCGTCGATCGGGGGCGGCTTCGGGCGACCGTCGTCACCCGTCGCGCAACGACGCGTCACGCGGAACTGCACCTCTTCGGTGCTGGTCCGCTCGCCGCTGAACGTCGCGGTGATCGGGCCGAGCGTGATCGTGCCTTCCATGACCCCGTCCTTGACGGTGCCGGTGAACGTGGGCGTGCCGAAGCCGCCGGTATCGATCTCGATGCTGCCGCTGATGTTCTCGCCGTCGAGCGTGCCGACGATGCGGTGCTCAATCTCCGCGGCCTCGGGAGCGGTGGCCCGCCCCTCAAACTCGCTGCCGTTGAGCTTCAGCGCCACCTCGCCCTCGATCGGTTCTGGCAGCATCTCCGACTCGGCGCGCATCTCCCACGTGCCCGTGATCGGGTCAGCCTTGGGCTTGTCGGCGGCCTCGTCGACGACGACCTCCGGCTCGGCGGGTTTCTTCACCTTGCCCTCGGCCTGGGCCTTCTCCCACTCAGCGAGATCGCTCTCGTACTTCTTCCACTTGTCGTCGTACTGCTTGGCCGGACCGAGACGCTGCTCGATCTGGCGACCGATCGTGATCGGGTCGGAGCCGCGGACGTCGAGCGCGACCGCCGCGGACGAGCGGATCAAACGGTCAACGCGTCCCTCGCCGAAGGTCTTGACCGCCGAAAGGCGCGACCCGCCGCGACCGAAGTCGTACGGGCTCATGACCACGCTCGTCACACCCGACGACGCCACGCGGTACTCGGCCGGTCCGGGCACGCCGACGAGGTCGGACAGGTCGTTGTTGGTCCCGGTCGCCGAACGATCGCCGTCGAGGCCGAGGTGGCTGCGACCATCGACAAAGCCGGGCGTCACAAACGCGTCGGGGCCGGCGTCGATGACGACCGCGCCCTTCGGACGCGCGACACGCGGGCCGACCTCGGCGATCTTGCCATCGGTCACGAGCACCTCGCCGTCACGGAGGTACTCGCCATTGCCGCTCCACACGGTCCCCGCACGCACCACGACCGAACCGCTGTGCTCCGCCTTGTAGGCGAGCCGGCCGTTCATGTAGACACGCTGCACGGCGGCGGTCGGGTTCAGCGGGTCGTCGCTGTAGACGACAAAGTCCGCCAGGCGACCCGGAGCCAGCGAGCCGACCCGGTCGGCGACGCCGAGGATCTTCGCCGGGTTCGAGGTCAGGGCGCTGAGCACGAAGTCGCGGCTGAGTCCCTCGCGCAGCGCCGTCGCCGCCGCGAGGCGCAGGTCGCTCAGGGGCAGCCCGCGGGCGAGCGTGAACGCGACGGCCTCAGCGTCGAACAACGCCAACGCTGAAAGATTGGGGTCGGACAGGCGCTCGTTGTCACCGAGATCACGGGCCGCGTTGCGGACCGGCGTCGAGAGCCCGAAGACCACCGGCGTGCCGCTGGCGGCGAGCATCGACGCGGAAGTGTCGAGGTCGAACGAGCCGACGACGTAGCCCTCGCGCCCGGCCAGATCGAACATCTCGACGGCCTTGCGGGCGTCGATGGCATCGTCGGCCTGCACGCGCATGGGCAGGTTGGCGTCCCACAGGCGACGCAGCGCGATCAGGTGCGCTGACGCGTCAGCATCGGTCGACTCTTCGAGCGCGGCACGCAGCGCGGGCCACTCTTCCATTCGGGACGACGGGCGCTGCGGCTGGGCGGGAACGATCAGGTTGTCCGCCGACGGCTGGGACAGCGGGTCGAGCAGGTTCGGGGGATTCCGCGCGGCGTTGCCGAGGTTCACCGTCACGTCCGACGCCGCGTTCAGCACCCGGTCGTTCCAATAGCCGGACAGGCGCACGACCGCGCCGGCACCGCTCACCAGGCGGTGGTCACCGGGGTTCATGTGGACCGTTGTGATGCCCTCGGCCAGCAGCGGGCGATAATCGCCGAATCGGTTGAACGCGTCGATGGCGTGGTACAGACCGCTGACGGACTCATCACCGGCGTGGCTCCCGGCGAGCGTCGTGTCCGCGATGACCATGCCGGGCAGGTCGCCGGGGATCGCGGTCGATGAATCACCAACCGAAACGATCACGCCGTCGCGAACGATAAGCACACCGTTGTCGATCGCCGCCGACGAGCCGTCGCCCATCGGGAGGATGCGTGCGCCGGTGATCGCGATCGATCCACCGGACTGCGCCTGAACCGGGGCGCTCCCGAACGCGAACGCGATCAGCACGCCGAGCAGCAACGGGATGCGCGAGAGTGCGCGGGGCATCAGCGACCCTCCCCGTTGCCGGAGCCTTCGGGACCGCCTTCGGGACCCTCACCGGACTCCGCATCGGCCGGCGCCTCGGGGGCCTCAGCCGACTCGTCGGCTTCTTCGTCCGCGTCATCGCTCTCCTCGTCGCCGGTCTCGCCGGCTTCGAGCAGTTCGCTCAGACGCGAATCCTTCTCGCGGTCGTAGGCGAGGATGCCGTCGATGAACGACTTCTCAACCCACGAGTTGAAGTCGAGCGGATCGCCCGAGAGCACGACCAGGTTCGCCGTCTTGCCGACCTCGATGGATCCGAGCGACTCGCCGACGCCGAGCATGTTGGCCGGGTTGATGGTGATCGCCTCGAGGGCAGCCTGACGCGGGATGCCGTTGCGCACGCACTGCGACGCCTGGAACGTCGGGTAACGCTCGGCGAACGCGCCGGATTGGCTGGGCAGCAGCGCGAACGTCACCCCCGCATCGTGGAACTGCTTGGGCACGAACACTTCGGTCAGCCGCCCGGTCATCGGGTCGCGCTCGCGATACGTCAGGTCCGGACCGATCACCACCGGGCGACCGGTTGATGCGATCTGGCTCGACGCCTTGTGGGCGTCGCCGCCGACCACGAACACGGTGTTTTCCAGAACGTCCTGAGAGCCCATGATCTCGATCGCCGGGGCGACGTCCATCGCGGCGCCGGTGTACACCCACGGCGACAGGTCGCCGCGACGCAGACGGACGAGGTTGTAGACGCCGTCGTTGTAGTCCTCATCGCGGATCAGCTCGCGACCGAGGTCGCGGGCTTCCTGCGGGCTGACGTTGACGTCTTCGTCGTTCTTCTCCTGCTCCTCCTCGTAGCGGCGCTCGGCCAGAGAGTCGATCGCGTTGTCGAGGTCGATGAACGCCTCGCGGAGCGTGGCGAGCTGCGCCATGCGGTCGAAGCCGTTGCGAGGAGAGGTCGCGATGACCATCGCCAGGTCGCCGCGGATGGACATCTCGTCCATGCTCAGGCCGATCGGTCGGACCAGCCGGCTCACGCCGCCGATCACCGTGTTCGGGCCCTGGATCACGTGCACCGCCGTGATGCCGCTGCGCAGCGCCTGCTCGAAGAAGAGCGACGACGGGTCAACCGCGTCGTACACGTCGAGATACGGCGTGACCGGCAGGCTCTCGTTGTCGCGGTCGAGCCCGTCCGCGCTCGCGGCGTGGATGAACCCGGGCATGATCACCATGCCCTCAAGGTCCATCTCCATCGCGTCGAACGGGATCTCGACTTCGCCCATGACCCCCACCGCGGTGATCTTGCCACGCTCGATGACGATCGTGCCTTCCTCGATCTCGTCGCCCACGATCGGGATGATCCGGGCGCCGCTCAGGGCGATCTTCGACGGCGGCATCTGCGCCAGGGTCGAGCTGCTCATGGCACACACAGCGATTGCGGCGGCCAGCGGGTACATCAGCTTCATAGGTCGTCTC
>CAXAVQ010000013.1:0-16485 GCA_963971985.1 uncultured bacterium | reverse complement strand
ATCCTCACCCGCGTGGAGTGAGCCAAACCCCATCACAGAGGGATGCCCATGAAGACACCGTTCCGTATCGTCGCCGCGTTCTCGGTCGCCGTGCTGGGCGGCTGCGCGTGCAACCAGCCCGAGGCCGTGCAGGTCGACGCCCAGCCCGCGATGTCGAGCCAGGCCTGGCGCCTGAACCACGACCTCACCGCCGAACGCCGGGCGCAGAACCCGCAGCCCGAGTTCGACCAGCCCGAGCCGGACGATCCCGCAGGCGGGCAACGCTCGCGCGGGATGCGACGGGACGTCTGGGTCATCAACGACGCGCTGCTCAAACTCGCCGACGACGGCTCGTTCGAGTCGCACTTCATGCTGGCCGAGGGCGGCTCGTTCGCCGTGGACGGCGAATGGAAAGAGCAGTCGGTTGCCGAGGGCACGCTCATCGAGCTCGATCCCAAACCGTCCACCCACTACGTGCCCTCACCGGCCAACCCGAACTCCTTCGTCGATTCGTGCGTCATCCTGATCGACGAGTCCGGTCGCCGGATGCGATTCATGGGGATCGGTCTGCCCGATCTGATTCTGACGCCAGTCCCCTGAGGCCTATCGCCCCATCAGGCGCTCTCCAGCAGCTTGATCAGCGCCTGGGCGGGGTCTTCACTGGTGCGATGCTCGACGTAGCGCCCGCCCATGGCGAGCACGCCGTGGCGGATGGCGTCGCGGTGCGCCCGCATGCGGGCGCGGTAGGCCTCCAGCGCGGCCTTCGTGTTCGCGCGTCCCCATTTGCCCGCGCCGATCGCGCGCAGCGTCGAGTCCACAAAGCGCTGGGTGCCGATGGGCGGGCCGTCGGCCTCTTCGGGGGTGAGAATGCGGATCAGCGCGACCTCGCGCAGCGCGCCGGTGGTCCCCGATGACCGCGCCGCCTCGAGCGCGCCCAGCACTTCGTCGGGCTCCCCGAGCGCGTCGGAGAGCAGGATGACCATCGCCGAGCCGCCGACGCCCCGGGTCGAACTGAGCTGGGCGACCGAGCGGAGCGTGTCGCGCAGGCCGTCGGCGTTGATGGGCTGGCGTCGTCGGGCGGTGCGGGTGCCGGGGATCTGCGCGCCCTCGACCATCCGACCGCCCAGTTCGGCCAGCGAGCCCAGGCCCGACAGCGCGGGGATCTCGACGCGGGCTTTGTCGCGCTGCGGGTCGGAGACGATCCCGGCGACTCGGTCGCCCGAGCGGAGCGTGATCAGCCCGAAGGCGGTGGCCATCGCCAGCGCGACCTCCAGTTTGCTGGGTTTGTCCTTGGCCGCCGGGCCGAGCCCCCGGAACAGCATGGAGGGCGAGCAGTCGATCGCCAGGCCGACGGTCTGGCGGGTCTCGGCGGCGAAGCGGCGCAGGTACAGCCGGTCGCTGCGCGCGTAGACCTTCCAGTCGATCCGCCCGGCATCGTCGCCGACGCTGTAGGGGCGGAACTCGTAGAACTCGGTCGAGGCCCCGGCCCCGCGCGAGCGGTGGCGCCCCTGCACGATGCCCGTCGCCCCGCCCCGGACGCGCAGCTCGCGCGGGCCGACGCCCGCCGCGATGCGCGACGCGTTTCGGAGCAGCTCGCGCAGCTCCTCGCCCCGGCGGCGCTCGCCGAGGAGGTCGCCCAGACTGCCGGGCTGTTTTGCGGGACGAACAAAGGCCATGGCTGGGTCCGAGTCTACCGCATCGGGTGCGTCCGACGCCTATCCTCTCCGCCTATGGCCGATCGCTCGCCCTCCAACCCGTCTGCCAACCTGGCTGCCGCGCCCGAGCAGCCCGCGCCGATGTCGGCCGCGGCCAGCCAGGCGCTGGGAATCGGCGCGATCGTGGTGACGCTGCTGGCGTGGACCGGCACGCCGCTGCTGCTCAAGTTCTTCTCCGACAAGCTCGACGTGTGGACGATGAACGGCTGGCGATACGGCTTCGTCGCGCTGGTGTGGTCGCCGGTGATCTTCTTCGCGCTCGCGCGGAAGAAGTTCCCGAAGGGCCTGTGGAAGGCCGTGCTCCCGGCGACGGCGTTCAACACCGGGGCGCAGGTCTGTTTCGCGGCATCGTTCTACATGATCGACGCGTCCACCGTGGCGTTCGCGCTGAGGCCCCAGATCATCTTCGTGACGCTGGGCGCGCTGCTCTTCTTCCCGGCCGAGCGCCGCGTGATCAAGTCGCCGTGGTTCCTCGGGGGCGGGGTGCTGGTGATCGGTGGCGTGATGACGGTGATCGCGCTGGGCGACGACTTCGGCTCGGGGGCGAACGCCTTCGGCGTCCTGCTGGCGGTGCTCGCGGCGTTCGGGTTCAGCGGCTACGCGCTGGCGATCCGCCCGGTGATGAAGATCGCCGGGCCGTTCCTGGCCTACGCCGTGATCAGCGCGTACACCGCGGTCGGCTGCATCGCGCTCATGCTGCTGCTGGGCGACCGGGCCGGCGCGACGGTGACCGGGCTGTCGGGCGAGCTGCTGCTGCTGCTCGGGCTGAGCGCGATGCTGGGGCTGGCGATCGGGCACACGACCTATTACACGGCGATCAAGCACATCGGCGTCGCGCCGTCGTCGGCGCTGATCCAGCTGCAGCCGTTCACGGTGGCGATCGGCGAGGTGCTGCTGCCGATGTTCGCGGTGACGATGCTGCTGAGCCAGTGGGTGGCGGGCTCGGTCGCGGTGTGCGGCGCGATCGTGATGCTCGCGGTGCAGCACCGCATCGCGATGCGCGATCGCCTGATCAAGCACCCCGACCCGGTCGAAGACCTCGCGGTGGACTCGGCGGCGAGCCAGTTCGAGGGGGTTTGCGATACGGCGGATCACGAGGAGGCGGTGGGGGTGGAGTGAGTTCGCGGAGCGGGGGGTTGGGGCGGGCTGTGTCGGGCTCCGACCATGGCACCCCGGCATCTACTTCTTGAGCGTCCAGTACAGCTTTCGATACACCGCGCCACTCCCCTCCGGCTCGTCTGTGCACCAGACCAGCCGTGACTCGTTAGGTTGGTCCACAACGGGAACAGGCCCCAAGGACGGCAGTTCGCTTCGCAGCGACTCAATATGGCTACTGCAATCGTTGTAATCCGCCGACTTGCACAGCGAGAGCCAAAGCCCATCCTTCGCACAGATGCCCGCTACGTAGTCCTTGGAGTCGAGGCCCTCAGTACCCTGTAGCGCGATGTCTCTAACAGACGACTTCTTTGCCTTCGGTATGCCGATGCGTGTGACGAAGAAAAACGCGGGCTCAAACGACCTTCGATTTGCCCTTGGCCGGCGCAAGTAGTCCGCAGGAGAGACGAGATCGCAACGCAACTTGTCCGGGGAACCGTGCACCTCCAGTCGAGCCGGAACGATCCCCCGGATGAACAGGTGAAAGCCGGCCCAGCTAAACGCCACCGCCAAGAAGATACCCATGGGGAGAATCGGCCAGTTCTGCTTAAAAAACTGGAGTGTGAACTGCCAAGCAAGAACTACCGCGATCGGCACGGCTGCGGCTACAACCAAAGCGGTGATGCCCAGCACCAATAGTCTCCGAGATGATCCGGCGTCGACGATATGGCTTTCTGCCTCGTCACCGCTCACGCACTCAGTCTTCGTCGGCTGATCCTCGAAGGGCGGGACGGTGGAGGTTACCGCGAGAATGAGCGGTACACTCGGCTGCGCGGGCGCGATCTCAACACAGTCCGTCGGCACCAATTCGGCAAAATCGCCGTCTGATGCGATGTAGAAGTTCAAGCGAAAAATATCGTCACTTCTGATGACCAACTCACTGCTCCAAGTAGGGGCGATGACGATCGATTGCTGCACATTGCAGTGTGCCGCCCTTGGGGGTCACGATTTCAGAACTCGCAGTTCACGGCGCTAGAGCTACGGCTGGGAGTGTACATGGCCTGCGCCCGACGTTGTCGGGCTCCGACCATGGCACCCTTAGCAGGTTCGTCATCGCTTGCGCCGTTTGCGGGAGTTCTTCTTGGCGCGGGCTTTGGCCATCGCCTGTTTTCGTTCGGTGAGGCGACTCTGCTGGGCGTCGAGGGTGGTGAAGCCGGGGGGTGGTGATTCCGACGAGGTCGGGGCGTTGCCCGGGGTATTGCTCAGCGTGTCACGGCCCGGCACTGGCGGGCGAGCCGCCAGTGGCACATTTGGGAACTCCGGCTTCTTAGATCGCTCGGTTTGTTTGTCCGCTTTGGCGCGCGCCTTCGCGGCGATGCGCTGCTCGCGTTCGACGGCGCGGATGTGGGTCAGGGCCTGTGTTGCGGCGAGTCTTCGGCGATTGCGCTCGCGTGCGATGATGGCGTCCTGCTTCGGGTCGCCGCTGGGCTCGGGCTCGACCATGAGCGCTTCGAGGGTTTCGAGCGCCCTGGTCTGGACGCGCTGCATGACGAGTCTGGACTCGGCTTCGGCTTCGCGGAGTTGGGTGAGGAGGTCGGTGGCGTCGGTGGTGGGTGTGGTGTGCATGGGGCCGAGTGTGCGCCGGGGCGGGGCATCGGCCAAGCGGAAAATCGCGGGAATCGGGCTATGTCCGCAAGGTTGCGCGCCGGGGTGGTATATGCGCGCGAGATTTTTGGGGTTGTCCACATGACGCATGCATGGTGCGCGGGGCGGTGGCACGTTCTTGCCGGGTGCTCGGGACCCGACGCTTGCGCGATTGGGCTCCAATCACAGCGAAGTCGGTTCGGTTGGAAGCCTCGGGCAGCCCCTTCATCCGACCGATGCGCGGCCACCTTCTCACGCGAGGGGAGAAGGAAGGGACGCCCGTGGGTGGGAGTTACGCCCGCGGGTGGAACTTGCTGTGGATCGCCTTCAGTCGCGGCTGGTCGACGCGTGTGTAGATCTGCGTCGTGTTCACGTTCTCGTGGCCCAGCAGTTCCTGCACGACGCGCAGGTCGGCGCCGCCCGAGAGCAGGTGCGTCGCGAAGGAGTGACGCAGGACGTGCGGGTGCACGTCGCGCAGGCCCGCGGCGTTGGCGTTGCGCCGGACGATCTGCCACACCGCCACGCGCTCCAGAGGACGACCGGTGCGCGACAGGAAGACTCGCTTGCCCGGCAGGCGACCACCGGGGTCGTCGCGTCCGTCGCCCTTGTCCAGGCGCGGGCGACAGTCGTCGAGGTAGCGGCGCAGGGCTCGCTCGGCGGGTCTGCCGAAGGGGATCATCCGCTGCTTGTTGCCCTTGCCGGTCGCCTTGATGACGCCGAGGGCGAAGTGGATGTCGTTGAGCGACAGGTCGGCGACTTCGGAGGCACGCAGGCCGCTGGCGTACATGGTCTCGAGCAGGGCCTTGTCGCGCAGGTGCATCGGCAGGGCGCGCGGGTCCTTGGCGGGGGTGGGGGCGTCGAGCAGGGCCCGCATCGAGTTCGGCGAGAGGACGTTGGGGATCTTCTGCCAGATGCTCGGGCGATCGATCAGCTCGGTCGGGTCCTCTGGGATGCGACCGTTGGCGCTGAGGTAGCGGAAGAACATCCGGATCGCCGCGAGGTGCCGGGCGATGGAGGAGGAGGCCATCTCGCGATCGACGCGGATGGAGCGGAGGTGGGCGACGAGGTCCTCGGCGGTGATCGAACCGAGGTTTTCGATGAGGCCGGCGGCCTCGAGCTGGTCGCTGAGGGCCTTGAGGTCGCGCCGGTAGGCGTCGATGGTGTTGATCGAGAGCCCGCACTCGACCCGGAGGTAGGTCAGAAAGCCCTGTGTTTCCGTCGCGAAGGCGTTGCGGGATGAGGGCTGGGGGTGGCGCATGATCATCGAGCTAGAGGTATCGGCACGCGCGGGGGGTGCGCGTCAGAGCGCAGACCCTACGCGTTATCGGGTCGGGTTGGCCGTGGAAAGGTGGTGAAAACAGGCGAGATCCGCGCGAAAGGCCGGTTTTATCGGCGATCGGGTCGGTTTGGCACGCCCGGTGCGATGGCGGAGAGCGTCGCGAGGATCGCGACCGTTTCGGCATCGCCACGGACGGCGTCGACGGACCACGACGGCATGGAGGCCACGGACATGAACGACCCACGACTCACCGAACGGCTGCGCCGGCTCTTCGGCGCCGATCCTGCGCCCGAGGGCGTCGGCTCGGCTCCGCTGGGCGAGGCGATCCTGTCGATGGCGCGCGCCGCGTCGGGGATGCACCGCCAGATGGAGCGGTCGGTCGTCGAGGAGTCCGGCGATGGCGTCTGGCCGGCGGAGGGCCTGCTGACGGTCGCGGAGTTCGCGGCCCTGCACGGCATCGACCTCGATTCGCTCGATGCGGAGGTCCGGTCATGAACTACGGCCTGTACATGGCGGCGTCGGGCATGTCGGCCTCGATGGCCCGCCAGAACGTGCTCTCGAACAACCTCGCCAACGTGTCAACGGTGGGCTACAAGCCCGACAGCTTCGCGATCCGCCAGCGTGCGGCGGCCCGTCAGGAAGACGGCCTGCACTGGATGGACTCGAACGCCATGCTCGAACGCCTCGGCGCGGGCGTGCAGCCGACGTTCAGCCGGGTAGAACAGTCGCAGGGGCCGCTGACCGAGTCGGACAACCCTCTGCACGTCGCGGTGCAGGGCGAGGGATTCCTGCGGTATGAGCGACCGAACCTGGAACACGGGTTCAGCCTGTCTCGCGATGGGCGTCTGGACATGAACTCGGACGGCACGCTGGTGCGGTCCTCGGACGGTGCGCCGCTGCTGGACGCCGGTGGGGGCAGGATCCGGGTTGACCCCGGCCTGCCGCTGGAGATCGATGGGGACGGCACGCTGCGTCAGGGCGGGGCGGTGGTGGGTCAACTGGAACTGGTGACGGTGCCGGATTCGAGCCTGCTGGTGAAGGCGGGGTCGGGCGACTTCACGTTCGGCGAGCGGGTGTCGGTGCAGTCCATGAGCGCGGCGGACGGTCAGATCAAGCAGGGGTTCCTGGAAGATTCCTCGGTGAACGCGATCAAATCGATGATGGATGTGACGTCGGCCTCGCGCGGTGCGCAGAGCAACATGCGGATGGCGACGACGATCTTCGAGGTGATGGGCGAGGCGATCAACCGGCTGGGTCGGACGAGTTAGAAAGGCTTGTCGGCGGCGGGGGTGTCCGATTAGCCGGCGTTGCGTCGTCTGCTCTGCTGGAACGCCCGGGCGAACGAGGATTTGCCTTGCCATGGGGGCGGTGTCGGGTACTCTGAGGGTGTTCCTCCGGTGACCGGAAAGGCCCCGATGCCGAGACTCGCAATCGCTTCACTGCTGATACTCTGCGGCGCCACAGTCGCCGATCCGATCACCGCCGAACGGCCCCTCGGTTTGGATGATGCTACGCCTGTTGGCGAAGTCAATCCCCTCCCGGGCGCGTTCAATCCAGTCGGACGTAAGTCACGGACGCTAGGGCTGCAACGGGAACTTCTCGTGGGCTTCGCTGCGCGAAGACCACGCCAACCGCACCCCTTTCTGCGAGTCACTTTGCAAGCAACCGGAGTCAAGCTGAGCTCGTTATATTGATTAATCATTAGGAAGTGTGGTCAAATATGTGGAAGATGTGGGTCTCTGGTGCGGCTGTTTTCCTGATCATCGTGGTTGCATTTGTCTGGAGCAGGGCTCTGGTTAGTAACTCCCGGGCCGCTGGTGCCAGCGGTTACAGCTATCCAGTAGCGTCGCTATATGTTCGTGTTGCTCCTGGAGAATCCAGCTTTCCTCAAGAAGTTGCCTCTGCAATGCATCCGTTGAGTTTGCTGAAGGATATCGCAGTTTCTTATGATGGGAATCCGGAGTATTCAACGCCAGATGTACAATACATCGGCTCGAAGACTGCGAAAATCTGGACCGCGAGATATTCGGAGGGTGCCATCGAAGTCATGGTCACAAGCGATTCAGACCAGCCCGACTTTGTCACACTGACTTCCAGGTCGGACATGGTAGTTGACATGGTCATTATCCACATGTCCAGGATGGGCGGCAAGTTTGTTGGCATTGAGAGAATAGTGTTTCCGGCGGGTGACCATGAGTACCGTGCAGTCATAAGATCCGGCTTAGATCCTGATGGCCTCGATCCCGTCGTTCCTGCTCCTTAGGTCAGTCGTTGTCGAATGGCGAGATTTGTGGTGTATGCTGTACAATGCTGCGCTTGCCGGGTGCCGTGGTCTACGCGGAGCGTAGCCCACGAGGAGCCTTCCTTCGGGTTGAATGCGGGTCAGGGCTCGGCCGCTTGCGATCGCTTTCCGTTGTCCGGGTGGGCTGCGCCCGACTTCGTCGGGCTTAGACCCCGGCGCCCGGAGGAGCGCATGAACTGCGCGTTTGGAGTGCGGGTCGGGAGAAAATTGCTTTGAAGTGGCGGAATTTGCCGGGGCGAGCTATGGGGTTTGGCGCACGGTTTGCGTCGGGAGAGGGTGTGAAGTCGGCGGAGCCGGCTGATGCGAACCGACGGTGTTGGAGGATCTGACTCATGGCGACCATCTCTCTGTATTCGGCCTCGACGGGCATGAACGCGTTGAACACGCGTCTTGACGTCATCGCCAACAACCTGGCCAACGTGAACACGGACGGCTTCAAGGGCAGCAGGGCCAATTTCCAGGACCTGCTGTACCAGGAGAAGCGGTTGCCGGGCGTGGAGAACGCCAACGGCGACGAGCAGCCGACCGGGCTGTACGTTGGTCTGGGCGTGAAAGTTTCGGGCACACAACTCGATTTCCGCCAGGGTGCTCCGATCGAGACCGGCAAGGAACTGGACATGCTGATCGACGGCGACGGCTTCTTCCAGGTGCAGGTCGAGGATGCCGTGAGCGAGACCGGCATCGCGTACACGCGGGCCGGGAACTTCGTGAAGAACTCCGAGGGCGAACTGGTGCTGGCCAACGACCTCGGCTATCGGCTGGAACCGGGGATTGTCGTTCCCGAGGACGCCGTGAAGATCGAGATCGGGACCGACGGGCGCGTGTTTGCCTTGCTGTCGGGCGAGACGGTGGCGGAGGAGATCGGTCAGATCGAGATCGCGACGTTCATCAACCCGGCCGGTCTGTCGCAGATCGGCGGGAACCTGTTCGTGGAGTCGGCGGCGAGTGGCGACCCCTTCGTTGGCGAACCGAGCACCGAGCAGTTCGGGATGATCCGCTCGGGGTACCTCGAGGGCTCCAACGTCGACCCGACGCGTGAGCTGATCGAACTGATTCGGACTCAGCGGGCGTTCGAGATGAACAGCCAGGTCGTGCGCGCGGCGGACGAGACGCTGCGGGCGATCGGGCAGCTCCGTCGCTGATCGAATGAACTGAACTGAAACCGCATCGAGCGTAGCAGGAGGCGAAGCGCGATGAACATGACTCTTTCCAATCGAATCTGGTGCCTGATCGCGGCGATGGTCGCCATCGGGGTTGTCGCGACCAGCGCCTCGGCGAACACGGTTCGTCTCAAGCGGGGCGCGGTCGTGGAGCCGGACAAGGCGCTGGTTTTGCGCGATGTGGCCGACCTTGAGGGGGCGTACGCGGAAGACCTGGCGGGCACGGTGATCGCCGAGGATGTGCGGGCGCTGCTCGACGCTTCGGGGAGCGGGAGCGTGTCGCTGGACCGGGTGCGTGCGGTGCTGCATCGCGAGGGCGCGGTGATGGGGCGCCTTACGTTCGCGGGCTCGGCGTGTTCGCTTCGGAGCGGGGGTTCGGCCGAGGGGACGCGAGAGCGCCCCACGCGGGCTCCGGTGCGCGAGCGTGCCGATGCGGGTGAATCGAAGGCTGAGGCGGACACGGGCTGGCGGACGCTGGAGCACTGGCGTGCGGAGACCGAAGCGACGATCGAGATCGCGATCGTGCGCCGGTTCATGGACGAACTGGGCATGGGTGCGGACCGGCTGCGCTTGAAGTTCAAGCCGGGCAGCGATGAGCTGTTGGGCCTCGCGTCGGGCTCCCGGCGGACGGTGATCCAGCCGGTGTCGACGTTCGCGAGCAGCGTGGTGCTGCTGCGGGTTGAGCGGTACCTGCCGAGCGGTTCGCTGGAGCGGTCGGAGACGGTGAGCGTGGAGGTGCAGGTCTTGCGCGGCGTGCTGAAGGTGCGCGAGCAGATCTCGCGCCGGGAGGTGATCCCGGGAGGCGTCTTCGAAGCGACCGAGCAGTGGCTGGCGCCGTCGGTCGACGCGGTCGATGCCGCGGATGTGTACAAGCTGGTCGGCAAACTGGCCCAGACACGCCTGGAGCCGGGGACGGTCCTGCTGCACTCGCACGTTGAGGAGCCGGTCGCGGTGGAACGGAATTCGCTGGTGCAGGTGATCTACCACGTGGACGGGTTCGTGCTGAAGACGCAGGCCCGGGCGCGGGGTGAGGGCCGGGTCGGGGAGATCATCGAGGTCCGGCTGGAAGACACGAAGTCGAGTTTCCTGGCGCGTGTGGACGGGCCGGGTCGGGTGGTCGTGGTCGAATGAGCATCGCGCAAAGAAAGGCAATGGCAATGAACAAGGCAATGGCGATGGCGGCGGTGCTCGGGCTGGTTTCCGTGGCCTGCGGGCAGTCGACGATGGATCGGGCCTCGGGCGAGGTCGAGCGGAACTCGGACGGGGTGATCGTGCACCGACCCGCCGAGGGCGGTCTGACGCTGGCGACGGCGAGTTTCTACCTCGTCGAGCCGCCGGAGCCCAGGGTGTTCCGCGAGAACGACCTGATCACGGTGATCGTCTCCGAGCGGGCCGAGGTGAAGAACGAGAACACGCTGGAAACCGACAAGTCGTACGACTTCTCGGGCGGGGTGAACGCGATGCCGGACCTGCTGGAGTTGCTGCAACTGCGCTGGGAGGAGTACGAGGGTCTGCCGATCAACGCGGACATGAACTTCGGGCGGTCGTACTCGGGCGAGGGCGAGCAAGAGGTGTCTCGCGAGACGACGGCCCGGGTGACGGTGAGGATCGTGGAGATCAAGCCCAACGGGACGATGCTGCTGGAGAGCAAGACCTCGATCCGGACGGATGGCGAGGAGCAGGTGATCGTGATCAGCGGTCTGGCCCGTCAGGAGGATGTGACGATCGCGAACACGATCCAGAGCAACCAGATGGCGAACCTGATCGTGAACATCCAGCACCACGGGGAACTGAAGCGGAGTTCGGAGAAGGGGCTGATCCCCCGGGCGTTCGACCTGCTGTTCAACTTCTGAGTCGCTGCCACGATGTGTTCGTTGAGCGGTCGCCCTCTGGCGGCCGCTTTTGCGTGCGCGGCACGGGGGTTGCGTACCGGTTCCGGCACACGCACCGGAGGTGCGTTCATGAAGAAAGGACGCAGGATGCGACCGATACGAGCAGGATTGACGGGTGCGGTTGCTGCGCTGTGCGCATGGCTTGCGCTGGGGCTGACTCCGGTGGCGAGCGGGCAGACGAGCGACATCTCCGTGCAGGACATTACGCGTCTGAAGGGGCTCGGCTCTGACGAGTTGTGGGGCATGGGACTCGTGTTCGGCCTTCCGGGGACCGGCGACAGCGCGAAGGTGGTTCCCAAGGCTCGCCAGCTCGCGCAGTTGCTCGAGCAGGCGGGGAACCCGATCCCGGGGATCGAGGAGGCGCTGGACACCAAGTCGGTGGCGATCGTCATGGTGACGGCGAGCCTGCCGGAGGAGAGCGTGGTCGCCGGCGACGTGTTCCATCTGAGTGTGCAGACGATGTTCGACGCGAAGGACCTGACGGGCGGGCGTCTGTTCCTGACGCCGATGCGCGGCTCGCTTCCGGGCGACCCGTACGTCTACGCGTTCGGCGCCGGGCCGGTGTCGCCGGACGGTTCTGGCGTGCCGACGGTCGGGCGGGTGTCGAACGGCTGCCGCGTGATCCGGGACATCTCGAAGCCGGTGGTGAGCGATTTCGGCGTGGTGACGCTGCAGGTGCGTGAGAACTACGCCTCTGCGGCGACGACGACGCTGATCGCGAACCTGATCAACCAGGACCGGCAGGGGCTGCGTGCCGACGGGGCGCCCCCGATCGCGAAGGCGGTCAACGAGCGTTCGGTGGTCGTGGAGATCCCGGATGAGGAACTGAGCAACCCGATCCGGTTCATCGCGGACCTGCAGAAGATCACCTTCGATGCGTCGCTCTTGACGATGGAGCCGCGGATCGTGATCAACGAGCGGGCGGGCGTGATCATGATCACTGGGAACGTGGTGATCCAGGAGTCGGTGGTGGCGAGCGGGAACCTGGTGGTGACCACGACGCTTCCCGAGATCCCGGCGACGCTGGAGAACCCGCTGATCACGCAGTCGAACAGCACGGCGGTGGGGACGACGCAGAACCCGAAGAACGCGGCCCAGGCGCAGGCGCTGCTGGACGCGATGCGCCGGCTGGAGATCCCGGTGCAGGACCAGATCGAGGTGTTCCGGGCGCTGGAGCGGGCGGGCGTGATCAACGCGCAGCTGGAGTACCTGTGATGCAGGGCATTGAGACATCGACGGCGTCGGCGTCGCTGGGCACCGGGCTGATGGCACCGGGGGCCCGGGTCGGGCAGCGCAGCGGCGCGTTCGACGCGGCCCTGCGCGAGGCGATGGGTCCGGCGAAGGCGTCGACGACGGAGCCGGTGACGGGCAAGGGCACGCCGCTCGACGACGCCACGCGGGATGAGATGTTCCGCGCGCAGGTGGAGGAGCAGCGGAAGGCTCGCGAGGACCCCGAGCGGTTCGAGCGGGCGCAGAAGGGTGCGGAGCAGTTGGTGGCGGCGACGTTCATCGTGCCGATCCTGCAGCAGCTCCGCGAGTCGAACATGGCGGCGGAGCCGTTCGGACCGGGCATGTACGAGAAGCGTCTGGGCCCGATGCTGGATGCGCAGATCGCCGACCGGATCGTTTCTGCGCAGAGCCTGCCGATCGTGGAGGCGGTGCGTGATCGGATGCTGAACGCCGACCGGTCGCGCGTGGAACCGGAAACCGATGGTTCGGCCGAACAAGGCGAAGGAGCGGAGTGATGCAGCAGAACCTGAGCGCTGAGCAGCGGAAGCGGATCGAGGAGCACCTGGCGAAGGTGAAGGCGTCGAAGCAGGCGCCGAAGGCCCCGAAGCCGGAGCCGCGTGGCTGGATCGATTCGGATGATCCGCTGATCGACGAACTCGAGACGATGCTGCGGCAGTTGATCGTGCACTACGAGCAACTGCACTCGCTGGCGAAGCTGCACCTGGAAGCGATCCGTCGGGCGGATGTGGACCAGCTCTCGACGTGCATCGCGCAGGAGAACGGGATCATCCAGAAGGTGGCCGAGATCGAGAAGCGTCGGCTGCACGTGGTCGGCGATATCGCGGATGTGCTGGGCTCGCCCGAGGAGACGCAGACGACGATGAGCTGGATCGCCGAGCGGGTGCGGGGCGAGAAGGGCGGGCGTCTGGCGGGGATGGCGCGTCGGCTTCGCGCGGTGATCGGGGAGATGACCGAGGTCAACAACGCGGCTCGTTCGGCAGCGGACACGCTGGCGAAGCACATGGACGGGCTGATGCGGAGCGTGGCGCGCGAACTGAACCACGCGAAGACGTATTCGAATCGCGGGCGGGTGGACGCCGGTCCGGCGGTGGTGTCGGCGCTGGACATCTCCAGCTGAGGCTGGGGGGTCCCGGTCGGGATGGCACGGGCCTTGCGTGAGTGAGGTGGGTTCGCCGTGGCTGGGCGCAGGAAGCGCAGGTCGTGCGCGGGCGGATGACCGGAGCGTGCCATGAGTCTGACGAGTTCACTGCTGATCGGACGGACCGCGCTGAACGCGAGTCAGGCGGCGATCCAGGTCACCGGCAACAACATGGCCAACGCGGCGACGCCGGGGTATCACCGGCAGCGCGTGGAGATGGGTCCCTTGCGCGGGCAGCGTCAGGGGCTGAGTTTCGCCGGTCGGGGCGTGGAGATCACGCGGATCAGCCGCGCGATCGATCCGGCGCTGACGGCGCGGTTCCGGGGCGCGCTGGCGCAGGAGAACGCGTCGGCGGTCGAGCGTCAGGTGCTGAGTTCGCTCGAGGCGATGATGAACGAACTGACCGATGCGGACCTGAGTTCGCAGATGGGCCGGTTCTTCAACGCGTGGTCGGAGCTGGCGAACAACCCGGGTTCGAGCGTGACGCGTTCAGCCGTGGTCGAGGAGGGGGCGAACCTCGCGGGGTTCATCAACGGGCTGCGGAGCGACCTCGTGCAGCAGCGGGGGCAGATCGAGCGACAGATCGCGTTCAACGTGGACCGGGCGAACACGCTGCTGACGGAGATCGCCGGGCTGAACCAGGCGATCGTGAACGCCGAGCAGGGCAACGCGGTCGAGGGCAACCTGCGCGACCAGCGGGGCATGCTGCTCGACGAACTGGCGGGCATGCTGGACGTGACGGTGATCGAGCAGCAGTCGGGCGCGGTCGATGTGCTGGTGGACTCGTTCCCGATCGTGCTCGGTTCGACGGCACGGGGCATGGAACTGGATGTCCGCTCGGTCGAGCCGAACCCGCAGCTCAACGAGCCGGGCGGCATCGAGTACCGGATCATGTCGAAACTCGACCAGGAAGAGATCCGGCTGACGTCGGGCACGCTGGGCGGGCTGCTGCAGCAGCGGGACGGCTCGATCCAGCGGACGATCGATGAGCTGGACTCGGTCGCGGCGACGCTCGCGTTCGAGGTCAACCGGCTGCACACCTCGGGGCGCCCGGTGAACGGGATCACGGATATCACGTCATCGCAGTCGCTGGAGCCGTCGGAATGGGCGCTTTCGCTGAACGACCCGACCAACGAGACGCTGGCGTTGCTGCCGTTTGCCCCTCGGAACGGCAGTTTCCAGGTGCAGGTGACCGACGAGAACGGGAACACGTTCGACCAGACGATCTTCGTGGACCTCGACGGCATCGACAGCGCGGGGGCGACGGGTTTCGGGGACGACACCACGCTGGATGACCTGCGGGCGTCGATCGACGCGGTGCCGAACCTGAACGCCGAGATCACGCCGACGGGCTCGCTGCGGGTCTTCACGGATGCCGGGTACGAGGTGAGTTTCAGCGACGACTCCTCGGGCGTGCTGGCCGTTTTGGGGATCAATACCTTCTTTACGGGCTCGGACGCGGGCGATCTGGCGGTGGCCGGGGCGCTGCGTGCGGATCCGGAGCGGATCAGCGTTGGGAGCGGGCCGGGGGAGAACGACACTGCTCTGGCGATCGCGCAGCTGCGCGATACACCGATCTCGCGGTTCCCGCGCTTCATGAACGGCGGCCAGGCATCGTCGGGGGATGTGACGCTGCAGGACCTGTGGGGGAGCACGGTGGAGCGGAACGCGGTTCTTGCGCGTTCGGCGGACACGCGCTACGAGTCGCTGAGCGCGGTGCGCCAGTCGCTGGAGGCGCAGGACCGGGCGATCGGGGGCGTGAGCATGGACGAGGAGTCCATCAATCTCATTCAGTACCAGCAGCAGTACCAGGGTGCGGCGCGGTTCATCAGTGTGGTCGACGAGCTGACGCAGCTTCTGCTGTCGCTGGTCTAGTGCAAGGGGTTCAGGCATGACGGTTCCCGCACTCTTTGGTCGTGTCCCGACGCTGCTCGCGTCGCAGATCTCGCTGCGCAACGCGACGGATACGAACATCGCGCTGCTGAAACTGAACAACCAGATCAGCAGCGGTCGCAGGATCGACCGGCCCAGCGAGGACCCGATCGCCGCGGCGGTGGTGGGGGTGCTGGACAACCGGCTGGAGGGCGACACGCAGCGGATCCGGAACATGGGTCACGGCGGGTCGGTGCTGAACAGCCTGGATACCGCTCTCAGCGAGATGCTGGACACGGTGCTGGAGGCGCAGTCGATCGCCTCGAGCCAGGTCGGCGTGGGGTCGGACGCGGGGACGCGGGTGGCCCAGGCCGAGGTGATCGACCAGATGATCACGCAGATCAGCGGGGTGATGAACCGGGACTTCGCGGGGATCCACTACTTCGGCGGCGGGCGGGTGGCCTCGCCCCCGATCGAGAGCTTCTTCGGTGGGTATCGGTACACCGGGGCCGGAGAAGGACTGCGCACGGATCTGGGGCCCGAACTCGAGTTCCCGATCACGCTGGGGGCCGAGCAGGCCGCGGGATCGTTGTCGGCACGGGTGCGCGGCGACCGGGACCTGAACCCGAGCCTGACGGACCAGACGTTCGTGCGCGACCTGCGCGGACCGACGGTCGGGCGAGAACTGGGGACGCTGACGATCAGCATCGATTCGGGCACGCCGGTGTTCGTGGATGTGGACCTGTCGGACGCGGAGGCGATCGGCGATGTGCGCCGGCGGATCGAGGCGGCGATCCGGGACGCGGACCCGGCGGCCCTCGGCGGTGCGTTCCCGAACGGGGTGACGATCGCGCCGACCGGCGATCGGCTGGAGTTCGCGACGATCAACGCCGGGACGACGATTTCCTTTGTGGACGGGCCGATCGGCGAGACGGCGAGCGCTCTGGGGCTGGAGGGGACGAACTTCACGAACGTCGTTACGACGGCTTCGGGGGGCAACGCGGATCTGGACCCGGCGGTGACGGCCCGGACGACGCTCGGCGCGCTGAATCCAACGGCGGGGGCGGTGGACTTCGGGGACATCACGATCGTCAACGGCGGGCGGACCGGCACGGTCACGACCAGCGCGGGGATGCCCGTGGCGGAACTGGCCGAGGA
>CAXAVQ010000012.1:0-16940 GCA_963971985.1 uncultured bacterium | reverse complement strand
GATGGTGCTCTACCAGGGCTCGATCGCCGAAATGAAGACCGGCGAGGGCAAGACCATCGTCGCACCGCTCGCCTCGTATCTCGCGGCGGTCGAGGGCTACAAGGTCCACGTGGTGACGGTGAACGATTACCTCGTCCAGCGCGACCGCAACTGGACCGCTCCGTTCTTCCAGAACATCGGGCTGACGGTCGGCGACATCCACCCGATGCACATGCAGCCGGAAGATGTAAAGCGCCAGATGTACGCCTGTGATGTGGTCTACGGCACCACGGCGGAGTTCGGCTTCGACTACCTGCGTGACAACATGAAGAAGCGGATCGACGAGGCCCGCACGCCTCTGATCATCTCGGGCCCGGCCCACGAAGACCAACCGCGCTACGACCTGGCCGATCAGGTTGCGCGTCACCTGGTGCAGATGCAGAGGCCTTGGGCGGACGCCGAAGAAAAGGTCGAAACCTGCAAGAAGCAGATCAAGGGCACCGAGGGCGACATCCGCAACGCCCGCGACAAGGAGAAGCTCCCTGCGCTCCAGTCCCGCCTTGATGATCTGCGCAAGCAGTTGCCGCAGCTCGAAGCCGAGCGCGACCAGCACACCCAGTACTACGACGTCGAGAAGGACAAGAAGCGCGCGACGCTCAACCACAACGGTGTCGCCGCGGCCCAGAAGAAGGCCGGCGTCGGATCGATCTACGTCGGCGAGAACACCGACCTGCCCCACCTGATCGAGCAATCGCTGCGCGCCCACGTCATCTACGAGAAGGACGCGGACTACGTCGTGCTGGCCATCCCGGACCAGTACAGCGGCAAGGCCGAGCCCGATGTCGTCATCGTGGACACCAACACCGGTCGTCCGATGGTCGGTCGCCAGTGGTCCGACGGCCTGCACCAGGCGGTGCAGGCGAAGGAAGGCCTGCGCATCCGCCCGGAGACGCAGACGGTCGCCTCGATCACCATCCAGAACTTCTTCAAGATGTATAAGCGTCTGGCCGGCATGACGGGCACCGCTGACACCGAGGCGCAGGAGTTCCACGACATCTACAGCCTCGACGTGGTGACGATCCCGACGAACGTCCCCGTTATCCGACGCGACCACAACGACCTGGTGTACCTCGCCGCCAAGGACAAGTGGGAATCCATCGTCGATGAGATCAAGGCGTTCCACGACATGGGACGCCCGGTGCTGGTCGGCACGACGTCGGTGGAGAAGAGCGAACTGCTCTCGGGCATGCTCCAGAAGAAGCACGGCATCAAGCACGTCGTGCTCAACGCGAAGCAGCACGACAAGGAGTCGGGCATCATCAAGGACGCCGGCCAACTCGGTGCCGTGATGATCGCGACGAACATGGCCGGTCGCGGCACGGACATCAAGCTCGCGAAGATCACACGCGAGCAGCTCATCGATCACTGGAAGAAGCGGAACATCGCCCCGGCGACCCTGAGCCCGGACGATTCCGACGAGCAGGTCCGCGAGAAGATCTTCCGCAAGGTGGCGGTGAAGGAACTCGGCCTCCAGAAGAAGGAAGCCGAGACGATGGACTTCGCTGAGCTGGAGCTCGCGCTGCTGCGCCAGTGGGTCGAAGAGCACACATGGGCCGACGCGAAGAAGGCCTCGACGATGTCCGCCGACGAGTGCATGCAGGCCCTCGACGAGGAAGGGCGCTTCGGGCTCCATCGCGTCGGCTGGTGCAACTCGGTCGTCGAACTCGGCGGCCTCCACGTGATCGGCACCGAGCGCCACGAGTCGCGCCGCATCGACAACCAGCTCCGAGGCCGCTCGGGTCGCCAGGGCGACAAGGGCTCGTCACGATTCTTCGTCAGCCTCGAAGACGACCTGATGAAGATGTTCGCCGGCGAGACGACCATGCGCATCCTTTCACGCCTGGGCATGAAGGAAGGCGACGCGATCGAGCACCCGATGCTCACCAAGTCCATCGTCCGGGCCCAGCGCAAGGTCGAGGAGCGCAACTTCCAGATCCGCAAGAACATCCTCGAGTACGACGAGGTCATGGAGCACCAGCGTCAGGAGTTCTACTCGCTGCGTCAGCGTGTGCTCGACGGGCGCGACCTGCGCGATCTGGTGTTCGAGTTCATCGAGGAGGCCGCCGCGGAGCACGTGGATCGCTACCTCGCCAAGGACTACCCCGCCGAGTGCGTCGCCGAGTGGGCGACCGAGCGCCTGCAGGTCTCGGTGCCGGTCGAGCGGGTCCGCAACAAGGAAGCCGACGAGATCGAGCCGGCGTTGCGCCGCGTCGCGATGGAAGAGGCTCGCCACGAGATCAGCGTGACCATCGGTGAGTACATGCCCGACGGCGCGGACCTCGTCGATATCGACGAAGTCGGCCTCATGAACTGGGCGGACTCGCGTTTCAACGTCGAGCTGACCACCGCGGAGATCAACGATCTTGGCGAGAAGGGCATCGCCGAGCGTCTGACCGATGCCGCCGAGGAGAAGATCGAGGAGACCGATCTGTCCGGGGCCGCTCAGTACCTCGAGCCGAACTACGGGGCGCAGCAGCTCTCGAAATGGCTCAAGGACACCCTGCTCATCGAGATCCCGGTCGACGACATCATCAAGGCCGAGACGCACGAGGACGTGGTCGATCGCGTGCTCGGGGAGGTGCGCAAGTCCTATGACGAGCGCGAGGTGAAGTATCCCGTCGAGTTCCAGATGGAACTGACCCAGCGCATGATGCCGGTGAACCCGCAGGAGGGCGTCAAGAACCTCGTCCGGTTCGCCAACGATCGCTTCGGTCTCGGCTGGGACGATTCGGTCATCCGCACCAAGAGCCCGCAGCAGGTTCGCGAGGAACTGCTTGAGGCTTCGCGGAAATTCGTGGACTCCGGACGCCTCGAACAGGACATCGAAGAAGCCCTCCAGCACACCACCCCCGAGGCGTTGGAGGAGCACCTGCAGAAGAAGTACGGCCGGTCGCTCCCGTTCTACATGGCGCGTCTTCGCGACGAGGAGTTCGCCGACATGACGCGGGCGCTGGTCGAGCGGATCGTTCGCTCCGAACTCGTGCAGTTCGAGCAGTTCGTCATGCTCGAGGTGCTTGACCCGGCGTGGAAGGATCACCTGTACAAGATGGACCAGCTCCGCGACTCGATCGGGTTCCGGGCGTTCAGCCAGATGGACCCGCGCATCGAGTACAAGCGCGAGGGCGCTCGCATGTTCACCGAGGTCATGGAGTCGCTGCACGACCGCGTGGCCGAGGTCGTGTTCCGCATGCGTCTGTCACCCCAGGTCAACGCGCCGCAACAGGCACCGCGTCAGCCGCAGCAGCCGGCCCCCGCCGGCGCGGGTGGCCCGGCCCGTGCCTCCGGAGGCTTCGGTGGGATCGTCGGTCCCGGTCTCGGCTGAGCCGCTCGCCGGCTTCAGCCGGTGAATTTCACCACGACCAGCGTGATGTCATCATCCGGACGGACCTCGGCGCAATGCGTGCCGAGGTCCTTTCGTATGGCGTCGGCGATGGCCTCGGCGCTTCCGGCACACGATCGACGGATGGCGTCGCGGAAACGGTCCTTGCCGAAGGGCTCCCCGGCGGCGTTCTGCGATTCCCAGAGCCCATCGGTCCCGACCACCAGCACAGCCCCCGTCGGGAGGTCGCCGATGCGCTGCTCCGTGTAGTCGCCGCGTTCCATGATGCCGAGCGGGAAACTGCTGGAATTGAGTTCGAGAAACTCGCCGCTCTCGGGGCTGTAGATGAAGGGCGGATCCTGACCGGCCGACGCCCAGCGGACCGACCGATCTCCCGCGTCGATGAGCATGAGCAGCATCGTCATGAAGCTCACGCCCTTGGTGTCGGTGACGAGCATCGCGTTGGTGTGCTCGAGCAGGCTCGCGAGGCTTCCCCCGTCCGACACGCGACTGCGCAGCGCCGCGCGGGCGGTCGCCATGAGCAGCGCCGCTGCGATGCCGTGCCCCATGACGTCCCCGAGGGCGACGCCGAGCATCGACGAGGAAACGCCCGAGACATCGAGGAAGTCGTAATAGTCGCCCCCGGTCTCGTCGCAATAAGTGCTGTGCCCGAACACGTCGATGCCGTCGATCTTGGGCGCTTCGTCGGGCAGGAGGTTCTGCTGGACTTCCATCGCGAGTTCGAGAGACTGTTTGAGGCGCATCCGGTCCTGCAATTGAGCGCCGACGGTGTTCAGCGACTCCGAGAGCAGTGTCAGTTCGCTCGTGAACGACACATCGCTCCGGTCGTCGAAGTCGCCCTCGCCGATCGAGCGGACCTGCTCGACCAGCCGGAGCAGGGGGCGCACCGCGACCAGTGAGAGCCCGATACCAAGCAGAAGCACGATGCCGGTCGCGATCAGGCCGGCCTGCACGGTCTGTGCGCGGGCCTCGTGCGTCCGCGCGAGCAGTTCGTTCTCCGGGAGCGCGATCCAGATCCACCAGCGCAGGCCACTCGTGTTGCGCAGCGGCATGACGCGGACGCGAACCGCTTCGCCGTCCGCGGAGATCAGAAGGTCCTGAGCCCGGTCGATCGAGCCGATGCCGCCGTATTCGGTGCGCAGCACCCCCGCGATCGCGATGGCACGCGGGTCATCGAGCTGCGACGCGTGCAGGCGTGTGGCTGGTCGCTCCGCGAGCGCGGTCCGGACCGAGGCCGCGATCATCAACGACCGCTCGTCGACGACGTAGGCCGAGCCGCCCTCACCGATGCTCAAGCCACCGAGGAACGCCGAGATCTGACTCAGGCTCAACTCGGTGTCGTGCACACCCAGAAGTTCGCCGGACTCGTCGTACACGGGCATCACGCGACCAAGCCCGAGCTCCGGGATCTCCGCGGTGGCGCGCGCCCACGCGAACACCTCGCTCCACGCCTGCTGGTCCTGTGTCTCGACCCCGGCGAGGTACCACGGGCGCTGGGTGGCGTCGAACGGGTAGGAGCCCCGGGGCAGGCGCCCGATCTGCCCGTCGGGGGTCACGCCGTACTCGTAGATCTGCGAACCGGTCTGGTCGTCCTGGATGGCCCATTCGTATCCGACCTCGCCGCCGTAGCGGATCATCCAGGTCGCGTGACCTTCCGGTGTGCCGAAGCCGATGGAACTGACTCCCTCGAACGCGTCGATCTGCTGGTAGAGCGTCTCGCTCCACGACCGGAGATCGGCTGGATCCAGCACGCCGGATCGGATGAGGTGGGCGTTGAGGCGGTTGATGCGACTGGGCATCTCGATGAACTCGGACAGGCGTTGGTCGATCCGCTGGCCGAGCTGGTCGAAGATCTGGCGCTCCAGATCGCTCGCGGACGCCCGCCCGTTGATCCAGACGATCACGCCGAGGGCGATCACGACCAGCAGCACCGGCACGACCATCGCCAGCGGCACGACGGCCCGCAAAGAGACCCTGGACAGCAGCGGTGCGCGAGTCATGACGCGTCAATCTCCCTCATGGTCGAGTTGAGCACCGACCCAGGCCTCGATCTTCTGTCGGAGCACGGGCAGGGGCACGCTGCCGCTCCAGAGCAACTGGTCGTGGAAATCACGGATGTCGAACCGCTCGCCGAGCGACTCTTCTGCGAACGCGCGCAGGCGTCGGACCTCGATCTCACCGAGTTTGTAGCCGAGGGCCTGGCCCGGCCACGAGATGTAGCGGTCAACCTCTCGCTCGATGTTGGTCCTGGTCAGTGCGCTGTTGTCGAGCATGAACTCGATGGCCCGGTCCCGGCTCCAGAACGCGTGGATGCCGGTGTCCACAACCAAGCGCATCGCCCGCCACATCTCGTAACTGAGCCGACCGAAGTCGTCGTAGGGGTCGGCGTACATGCCGCGCTCGCCGTCGCCGATCTCCAGCCCGAGGCGTTCGCTGTACAGCGCCCAGCCCTCGCCGAAGGCGGTGTAGCCCTGCAGCATGCGCCAGGGGTGCAGCCCCTGTTCCTCGAGTTCCAGCACGATCGCGTTCTGAATGTGGTGGCCGGGTGCGGCCTCGTGGAGCGTCAGGGCGATCATCTCGTAGGTCGGTCGCTGGTCGAGCCGGTACGTGTTGGCGACGAAGTAGCCGGGCACGCCGTTCTTCACCGAGCCGGGGTAGTAGTACGCGGTCGGTGAGGTGGGGGCCATGAACGCGGGCATCTCGCGCACGCCGTAGGTCAGGCGTGGGAGCGTGCGGATCAGGCCCGGCAACTCCGGATCGACCTCCTTGGCGATCGCGCGGTAGCCGTCGAGCAGATCCTCGGCCTTCTCGAAGTAGAAGCGGGGATCGCTTCGGAGGTACTCGGTGAACGCCCGGAACAGCTCGTTCGCATCGTCGGTCATCTGGGCGGCATCGGTCTGCAGGAAGTCCGAACGCCGGATCACTTCGAGCATCTCCGCTCGGATCCGGGCGACCTCGGCCAGGCCGATCTCGTGGATCTCCCGCGCGCTCAGATCGAGTGTGGTCATGATCCGGATCTGGTGCTCGTACCCTGCGAGCCCGTCCACGCTGTCGCTGGCCGCGATGGTGGTCCGGCAGGCCGGGATGTACTCATCGCGCATGAACGATGCAAACTCGGCGAAAGCAGGCACGATCCGCTGCGCGATGAGTTCGGACGCCCGATCTCGCATCGCGTCTGCGCTGGCGCCGTCCCGCTCCACAAACGGACGAGCCAGCGGGTGGGCGAGCGGCTGATCGCGATAGATCTCGCTGCCGGCGGTCGCGGCGGGGCGCCACGCCTCGCCCATGACTACCCGAGGTGGCACACGCCCGCTCGCCATGCCGGCGCGCATGTTGGTCTCGATCTGTTTGAGGTACCCGGGAATCCCGCTCAGGCGGGTGAGGTAGTCGCGCAGGTGCTGTTCGCTCGTGAACGTCAGCCGGTCGGGCAACTGGGGCAGCGAGATGTGCGGCCCCCACATCTGCGTCACAGGGATCTGCCAGCCCTCGAACCGCTCGCTCGCGATCCGCAGCTCGAGCTCGTACGCCAGCAGGTCGTAACTGATCCGGTCTTCGGCGTTCGACAGCGAACCGCGTTCGATCGATCGCAGACGCTCAAGCCGGTCCTTCGATCGATCCACGAACTCGCTGGAAGCCTCGGCTGAGGGGTCAGGGAGCATCGCGTCAAACTGACGCTCGCCGGCCATGGACGCGCCGATCGGCGAGAGCGCGCGCAAGTCAGCAAGGTCTTCATCCAGAAGCGAGTTCAACCGATCCGAGGCCGACTCGTTCGTGGAGACGGGCTCTATCGCCAGCAGAGGGCAGCAGGCGAGCAGGATCAGGGCGAAGACGACGACGGACAGGCTGGATGGCATGCGTCCAGACTAGCGGGAAGTGGGGCGCGTCGGTGTCGGGGAAGACCCGGAACCCCGGTTACAACCGGGCGCGAGCGGCTGCGGCCGACAGCTCGCGGACCCGCTTCTCGTCGGGCGGGTTCTGCCAGTCGCCGTCTTTTTTGTACCAACTGCCGACGATGACCGCGTCGGCGTACTCGAAGGTCTCGCGGATGTTGGCCGGGGTGGTCCCGCTCCCGATCGCCAGGGGCAGTTTGGTCGCGGTCCGGACGGTCCGGACGTCGTCGACCTTCGTGGGCCGGCCGGTGGCGGTGCCGGTCACGATCACGCCGTCGGCGCGGAAGAACTCCGCCGCACGGGCCGTCTCGGCCAGATCGACGTCCGAGGTGATCGCGTGGCTGGAGTGTTTCTTCTTGATGTCGCAGAGGATGCGGACGTTCTCGGCCCCGATCATCCGGCGGTAGCGCAGCAGCGGCCCGGCATCGGCGGTGTCGAGCAGGCCCTCATCGGCGATCGCGGAATACACGAAGCCCTCGGCACGGATGAAGCCCGCGCCGATCGCGTGGGCCACGGCGAGGGCCGCCCGGTTCGCCCCGGCGAGGATCTGCACGCCGAGGGACGCGTCGGTCCCGATGGCCTCGCGCACCCTGACGCCGACAGCGCTCATCGACGCGACGATCTCCGGCCCGACCTCGCGCTTGAGGTAGGGCGTGTCGTGCATGTTCTCGATGATCACGCCGTCGAAGCCGGACGAGACCAAAAGTTTCGCCTCGTCGGCGGCCTGCTGCGCGATCTCGGCCACGCGCCGTCCGTCCGCACGCGGACTGCCCGGGAGCGCACCGACGTGCACCATGCCGAGCAGCGCCTTGCGGGCGCCGAAGATGTCGACTCCGAGCGGGACCATGCGAACCTCACCTCCAACGCGACACGATACCACGCCCCGCGTTCGCGCTGGGTCGGCTTGCTATGCTCCCCAGAGGCCGCGTACGCGGCTTCACAGCTCCTCTCGACACCGGAGATCTCGATGACGACGCCAGCCCACACCGCCCTCGAGAGAACCAGCCCCGCGCTGCTGGCGTGCTGTCGTGGGGACGAGCCGTGCGACACCGCCCTCGTCGGCGGGTTCGTCCTCAACGTGTTCACGCGCGAGTTCCTGCAGCGCGACATCGGCCTCAAGGGCGGGCGGATCGCACGTGTCGCCGAGCCCGGCGCGGTCGAAGCGGATGAGACCGTCGACTGCGCGGACCGCTGGCTCGTGCCGGGTTTCCTCGACGCCCACATGCACGTCGAGTCCACCATGCTCCCGCCCTCGCAGTTCGTCGAGCTCGCCTCGCCCCACGGCACGACCGGCGCGGTCTTCGACCCGCACGAGATCGCCAACGTCCTCGGCGCGAAAGGCATCCGCTGGCTGATGGACGATGCCCGGGGCATCCCGCTGCACGCGATGTGGGGCGTCTCCTCGTGCGTGCCCTCGGCCCCCCTCGAAAACGCCGGGGCCGAACTCAGCGCCGACGACCTGCGCGAACTCTTCGACGATCCGGACCTCGCGCCGAACATCGTCGCGCTCGCCGAGATGATGAACTTCCCCGGCGTGGTCCACGCCGACCCCGGTGTGCTCGCCAAGGTCGCGCTCGGCCTCGACCGACGCATCGTCGACGGCCACGCCCCGGGACTCTCCGGTCCGGCGCTGCAGGCCTATGTCGGCGCCGGCGTCTCGTCCGACCACGAGTGCACCACGCTCGAAGAAGCCCAGGAGAAGCTCGCCCTCGGCCAGCGGATCTTCATCCGCGAGGGCTCGGCGGCACGCAACCTCGGCGCCCTGATCGGCCTGATCACCGCCGAGAACGCCCATCGGATCTGCTTCTGCACCGACGACCGCCACCCCGGCGACCTGCGTGAGCACGGGCACATCGACCACGTCGTCCGACGGGCCATCGCCCTGGGCCTGCGCCCCGAACTCGCGTTCGCCATCAGTAGTCTCCACGTCGCCGAGCACTACCGCCAGCCCGATCTCGGCGCGATCGCGCCCGGGCGCTTCGCCGACATCCTCGTGCTCAGCGATCGCGAGGCCGTTACCGTCGAGCAGACCTGGTTCCGGGGCGAACTGGTCGCCCGCGACGGCGAATACCTCGGCCGGCGCAAGGGCTCGCAGGATCCGCCGCAGGCACCGGTCCGCCTGCCCGAGTCGCTCGGCCCGGGCAGTTTCGAGATCCGCCCGGAGCGCGCGCCCGAGCGCATCCGCGTCATCGGCATGCACGCGGACCAACTCGTCACCGACTCGCTCGTCGGCCCGCCCACCGTCCGGGAGGGTTGCCTCGTCGCCGATCCGGAGGCCGACCTGCTCAAACTCGCCGTCATCGAGCGCCATCGCGGCACGGGCAACATCGGCCTCGGCTTCGTCACCGGCTTCGGCTTCCGGGGCGGCGCGATCGCCTCCACCGTCGGGCACGACGCCCACAACCTCGCCATCGTCGGGGACCACGATGAGGACATGGTCCTGGCCGCCCGAACGCTCGCCGACTGCGGCGGCGGCCAATGCGTCGTCGCAAAGGGGCGGGTCCTCGCCACGCTCCCGCTCCCCATCGCCGGGCTGATGAGCGACCAGCCCGCAAACGCCGTCATCCGCCAGCAGGCCGCGCTGCTCGAGGCGTCGGCATCGCTCGGCTGCCCGCACCACGACCCGTTCATGCCGCTGAGCTTCCTGCCCCTGCCGGTGATCCCGCACCTGAAACTGACCGACCTCGGCCTCGTCGATGTGGACCGGTTCGAGGTGGTGCCGCTCGCGATCGAGGACTGAGGGCTGCGGGGCCCCAATTGGTTCCACCCGCCCGATGGCGTACGCTGTCGGTCCGACGAGGAGGACCGACATGCGACCGACCATCCGCTCCGTTTCCGCTCTGTGCCTGACCGTGATCACGCTCGCCTGTGGTGCCTGCGCATCCGGCAGCGGATCAGACGCCAGCATCACGCGATTCGAGCGACCCGACCGGGCCTCGACCGTGTATCGACAGGGCGTCGTCGCCAGCGACCATCCCGTTGCCTCGCAAGCCGGTGCGCAGATGCTCGAAGCCGGGGGCAACGCGGTCGACGCGGCGGTCGCGACGAGCTTCGCGCTCTCGGTCGTCCGCCCGTACTCCTGCGGCCTGGGAGGCGGGGGGTTCATGGTCATCCACCTGGCCGACGACCCGACCACCGACGCCGCCAACGATCCGTTGACCGTGTGCATCGACTATCGCGAGCGCGCGCCCAAAGCCATGAACCCGTCGTGGTTCGAGGATCGGCCGGACGCCGACTCGCGCCTGTCCGGTCACGCCGTCGCCATCCCCGGCACGGTCGCCGGCCTGCTCTACGCCCTGGAGACCTACGGCACGCTCGGGCGCCAGCAGGTCATGCAGCCGGCGATCGACGCCGCGCGCAACGGCTTCGAGGCGGACCCGCACTTCGCGAGCGCGCTCAACGACCTGCTCGCAGAATCCGGCTACATCGAACGGGAGGACGGCACCGTCACGCTCCGCCCCGGCGAGCGCGGCATCGACCCCCAGCGCCGAGCCAACGCCGCCCACCTGTTCTGGCGGTTCGGACCGGCGTCGAACCGCGACCGGTACCGACCCGTCGAAGTTGGTGACACGCTGACGAACATCGAGCAGGCCCGCGTGCTGGAACAGATCGCCAGCGGTGGCAAAGACGCCTTCTATCGCGGCCCGATCGCGCGCCGCCTGGTCGACGCCGTGCGCGAAGCCGGCGGCCCGCTGACCATGGAAGACCTCGCCTCGTACCGCCCGGTCGAGTCCGACCCGCTCCTCGGCTCGTTCGAGGCCCGGGGCAGCGCGTACACCCTGATCGGCATGCCGCTCCCGTCGTCGGGCGGTATCACCATCGTCCAGACCCTCGGCATCCTCACCGAGTACGCCAACCAGATGCGGGCGCACGTCGGCACCTCGGCCCTCGAAGCCGAGTCGCCGACCGACCCGGCGTACATCCACGCCCTGACCGAATGCCTTAAGCACGCGTTCGCCAACCGTGCCCGCTGGCTGGCCGATCCGGACTTCGAGCCGGTGCCGGTGGATGAACTGCTCGCCCAGGAGTGGTTCGAGACCGGCGCGGATCGGCTGCACCCGGATCACTCGTTTGAGACCGAGTACTACGGGCTCTCAACGATCGGATCGACCAATGCCGCGCTGTCGCTGCTCGAGGACTCGGGCACCTCGCACCTGAGCGTGGTCGATCAGTGGGGCAACGCCGTCGCGTGCACCGAGACCATCAACCTGGTCTTCGGCTCGCGCGTGCTCCCGGTCGGGCTGGGGTTCTGCCTGAACAACGAGATCGACGACTTCACGACCCGCTCCAGCGAGCCCAACGCCTTCGGCCTCCGCCAGTCCGATGCCAACCTGCCCGAGCCGGGCAAGCGCCCGCTGTCGTCCATGTCACCCACGATCATTCTCGATGCGCAGGGACGCGTGTTCGCCGTCGCCGGGGCATCGGGCGGCCCACGCATCATCACCGGCACGCTGCAGGTCATCCTCAACACACTGCTCTTCGGCGATGACGCCTGGACCGCGGTGGCCCGCCCGCGCTTCCACCACCAGTGGCTGCCCGACACGCTGCGATTCGAGCCGGGTTTCCTGGAGTCCGATCCGGATCTGGAATCCGCCCTCGCGGAGAAGGGCCACGAACTCGGCACGATCCCGGAAGTCGGCATCGTGCAGATCATCCGGCGCGTGGAAGGCGGTTGGCAGGCCGCGTCTGACCCCCGTAAGGGCGGCGCGCCGGCAGGGCGCTGATCGGTTTCAGTCGTCTTCGACGAGCGACAGCTCCACGATCACCGGCGTGCCGAAGGCCGGCACGCGCTCCGGTCGAGGCACGAAATCGAAGCCGCGCTTCGCGTCGATCTCGCTGATGGCCGGGGACATGCCGACGACCTCGGTCCCGAAGCTGACGAGCCCCACGATGACCCCGTCGGTGTCGGCGATGTAGGCGTTCTCGTCGAAGGCCGAGCCGGTGAAGCGCCAGGTGATCTCCTCAGCGCTGGGAGCGACCGTCGAGCCGGTCGGCTCGAACCACATGGTCGCCTCGGCCCATTCACCGGGTCGGTCGGCGCGGGCGAGGCGGACGCGCACGCGAGGGCCGGTTGGCTCGGTCAGGCGGAAGGTCTTGCCATCCCACGCTTCGCCGCCGGGTGTGCCGGGTTCGGCCCCGAGGGCCAGCAGGGCGGCGTGGATGCTGCTCGGGCGGACCCGGGTCATCACGAGCGCTTCGTGCTCGCGCGTGTCGGGCGTGCAGACCACGACCTCCAGCATCGGGCGCTGGGACGCGTCGATCGGCACGATCCCGAGAAACCGGACCCAGCCTCGTTCGGCATCGATGACGAGCGCCTCCGGGTCTTCCGGCAGCCGACCGGCGCCAAGGGTCGCCGAGCGAGCGCAGCCCGTCAGAAGCCCGCCCAGCGCCAGCAGCGCGGCCGACCCGAGCACGAATCGGCAGCTGCTCACTCCGCTTCCTCGGCGCTGCGCTGGGGCGCGCGGATCGCGAGCACGCTCATCGCCGTGCCGTAGTTCGCCGAACGCTCGAAGACGCGGTCGTTCCAGGTGCCGTCGGTCTCGTTGCGCGTCCGCCACAGCAGCGAGAGCACCCTCGCGCGCTTCTCCGGGCGCATGTCGTCACCGAGCAGTTCCACCGCCTCCGCCGCGTAGCGGTGCGCGAAGTAGAAGTAGTACGGCGCGACGCCGTAGGGCGGTTCGTGCGTGCCCGGCTTCGACCGTCGCTTCTCGAGTTCGTCCCAATGCTCGATGAACGCGTCGATCGCGCCCGCGAGTCGATCGGGGTTGCCCTTGCCCGCCCGATGGAGGGCGATTTCGCTCACGAGCATCCGGCCCGTCGCGCCCGGCACACCACCGGCCCGGCGCTGCGCGGCCGTCCCGGAGTAGACGTACTCGCCGCTCTCGGCCCTGCTGGCTTCGAGGAACGCGATCGCCCGCCCGAACACCGCCTCGTCGATGTCCATGCCCGCGTTCTTCGCGTCGAGGAGCGCCAGCACGGTCATCGCGGTCATGAACGACGACGGCGGCGACACGGCGTCCTTGCCGGGACGCCGGGCGTAGTTCCAGCCACCCGCTTCGGGGATCTCGGTGGCCTCGATGGCCTTCAGGTACCACGACGCGCCTTCCTCGACGCCCTCGGCGAGGTCATCGGGCACCCGACCGAGCTGCTGGGCGCGGACCAGCATGGCGAGGGCCGTCGTGTAGCCCCAGCCGCGCACGTCGTAGCCGCCGTCGTAGTCGGGGTTCATCAGCGGGTGCTCGCGTGATTCGAGCACGAACCGGAGTCCTCGCGCGAACGCCTCGCGCCGGGCCTCATCCTCGTCCCAGCCCGGTGCTTCGAGCATCGCCCGGCACACGATCGACGTCCCGCCGACCCGGTACCCGATCGGGATCTGCCGGCGCACCCGATAGACGCCCTCGTAGGGCCACTCGCCCCGATTCGGTCCTTCTTCCATGGCCACGAGCCGGTCGACCGCGATGCGGACCGCCTCGTCCTGCATCGCTTCGGTCACGACGACATCCTCGACCTCAGCCGGTTCGCTCGGTTCGGGCGGGGTGTCTCCGACTCCGTCGGCCGGTTCCCACAGGGCGAGCGATGTCCGAGGCTGGCACCCCCCGAGGGCCACGCAGAGGCCCAGCCCAAGGATGTACCCCAGCAGGCGCACCGATCGAATTCGTCCGTTCCGGTCCATGGGTTCCTCCGCTTCTTCGGGCCAGTATGTCGGCAACAGCGGACCTTGTCACTTTGGCAGCGATCTGCCACGGGGGCGTGCCAGTCTGACATCGGGGGCGACGTGAACCCCGTTTTTCCTGCGTGTGCGGGCCGTTTCGCCGATTGGCACGGGCTTTGAATGGTGTGCTGGCGAATCACACACGCCTCACAGGCCCTTCAAAGGAGACCACATCCATGTTGAACCGAACCCCGCTTTTCCATGACCCCGTGTTCCGCTCGCTCGCCTCGTTCGCCAACGAATTCGACCGCGCCTGCGCGCCCGCCGCCCGCGCCGCGACCCGTGCCGCCGCGCCGGCGATCAACGTGCTCGCCGGCGAGGACGCCCTGACCATCGAGGCCGACGTCCCGGGCATAGCGCTCGAAGACATCGAGATCGTCCTCAACGGCGACGAGATCACCATCCGCGGCAGCCGCGAGCATTCGGTTGCCGAAGGCACATCCGTCCTCCGTCGCGAGCGGACCGTCGGCGCGTTCGAGCGCACGTTCACCCTCGGCGCTGAGATCGACACCGAGCACGCGAGCGCCTCGCTCGATCGCGGCGTGCTGACGATCACCCTGCCCAAGTCGCAGGCCGCTCGCCCGCGTCGTCTGTCGATCACCCAGTCCCCGACCATTGCCGAGCACGCCTCCGGCGCGGGGCAACCGGCTCAGCAGGCCGACGCGAGCGACAACTGATTCTGTTTCCCGGATTCGCGTTGGCAGACGCATCGCATCCCCGTGGGGTTTCGCCCGCGGGGATGCTGTCTTTGCTGTCTGGTTTGATCAGCCGGCCAGACGCAGCGGGGGTTTGCCGCTCCCGCTCTCTGCGTCGTAGACGTGGATCCGGTTCCGGCCGGCGTCCTTTGCCGAATAGAGCGCCCGGTCCGCCGCCTCGATCCAGTCGGCGATGCCGCGCATGTGGCGTGCGTCTCCGGTGCAGACACCGAACGAGCCCGTTACCCGCATCTCCGGGTAGCGGACCCAGGTCATGGTTTCGATCGTCGTCCGGATCCGCTCGCACAGACCGATCGTGCTCTGGGAGTCGCTCGACGGCACGATCAGGGCGAACTCCTCGCCGCCGTAGCGACAGGCGACGTCGTAGCGGCGCAGTTCGGCCTTCAGGATCTTGGCGAAGGTCTGGAGCACCAGATCGCCCGCCGGGTGACCGAAGGAGTCGTTGAGCCGCTTGAAGTGGTCGAGATCGCACATGACCAGCGAGAGCGAGTCGCCGCTGCGCTGGCTCTGTTCGATCTCGGCGGCGAGCTTGTCGTTGAGGTGAGCCCGGTTCCACAGCCCGGTCAGGCCGTCGATCTGGGCGCGCTGGGCCAGCATCCGCATCAGGCGCGTGACCCGCAGCGATGACGCGATCCGCGCGCGCAGTTCGGGCACATCGAAGGGCTTGGTGACGTAGTCCGTCGCCCCCAGCTCGAACGAGACCACCTTGTCGGACGAGGTGGTCGAGCCGGACAGGATGATGACCGGGATCTCGACGGTGTTCGATTCGAGTTTCAGCCGGCGCAGCGTCTCGAGGCCGTCGATGCCGGGCATGTTCAGGTCGAGCAGGATCAGCGAGGGCTGCAGGTCGGCCGCGATGTCGAGGGCCTCTTCGCCGCCGAAGGCCGACAGCAGGGTCAGATCGTCGTTGCGGAGTTTGACGCCCAGCAACCGGTGGATTTCCGGGGCATCGTCGACCAGGAGCACGACCGGCGTCTCGTCCTCGCTGCCCATGAGGGACCCGGAACGCTCTGGGCGTTCGACCGGGGCCTCAGCGTTCGGCTGGGGCCGCTCGGACCGGGGTTCGCCTTCGCCAGGAGTCGTCACGGGTGGGTCGGGTCCTTACAAGGAGAAAGGGGTCTCGCGGCAGAGGTCAGTTCACGACTCGCCGGAGGAGTTCGGCCAACTCATCGATCTGCTCCTGGACATCGTCCAAAGAAGCCTCCCCCTTCAGGGGTGCTTCCACGTGGGACGCCGCAAGGCCGATCTCTTCGAAGCCGTAGCCGGCACAGGCCCCCTTGAGTTGGTGGGCCAGACGCTGGACACCCTCTCGGTCTCCTGATTCGCAGAGCGCAAGAAGGGACTCCAGGCGCTGCGGCACCTCGTCGACGAAATACTCGATGAGTTCGGCCATGTCCGGGTCGTCGGCGAAACTGCTCCGGACGGGCGGAAACCCGTTTCCGGGTGCGCCGGGGGCGGTCGGGGAGTCGGAAGGGAACTGGGATTCGGACATACGGACTCCGCAGGTCGGGGACAGAAGCGTGCGATCGAAGGATCCATCGGCGGGTCCGCGCAGGGCGTCCAGCCGGGTCGCGGGATTTCAGGCACCAGAGCACGACCAGACCGACCTCCCCGGAACGGGTTATGTGATGTACACGGAAGGCTAGTGTCCGATAACAAATGCCCGACTTTGTCGAACCGGATTGCGCGTCGGCTCGTATCCCTGCGTTCACTCAAACGCTCTGGCGAATCGGTAGCGATCGTGTCGATGCTGACGGCGCCGATGGTCAGGCAACAGCGGGGGGCTGCGATGGAGTTCAAACGTGGTAATCTGTGTCGATCGGTCGACGAGTCCCGTGGCGTAATTGACGCTCTGAAGACGTCAACACGCCGGATCGCCCATCTGTGCGGGCTTCCCTCTCAGGCGCACCTTCCATCTTCTTCGGAGGATCGACCGACCATGCAGTGCCCTACACCCCTTCTCCCGGCCCGACTTCATCGGGGTCGCCTGCTTTCCGCGGCGGCCCTGACCGCATCCGCGCTGCTCCTCGCGACCGCCCCGCGGGCCTTCGCCCAGGACGGCGTGTGGGAGCACTACGAGGTCGCCGACCCGAAGGTCATCACGCTCGAATTCGACACCGACCTGCTCGCCTACGACTTGTGCTGGTCCGATCACACGGACATGGTCAAGCAGCAGATCGTCAACGGCGCGATCGCGCAGATGAACGACCCCACTCGGCTCCACATGATCCGCATGCCCGGCC
>CAXAVQ010000011.1:0-17137 GCA_963971985.1 uncultured bacterium | reverse complement strand
GCGTCAAACCGTCTTGATCGCTGAGGATCGGGACGGACCCACAATACCGAATGTCCACCCGCACGATCGGGCTGAGTTATGGCGATTCCTGAATATCCACCGAATTCCTGAAGCACACCTGGAGACATTTCCAAGGCTTTCACGAAGCCCTGATAGCGATAGGCATCAAAGCCACCGAGCGCGGCTGTTCTGGAAGCTTCATCGTCGAACTTCAACCTCGCAATCATTCCGGCCACTGGTTCTGCATGCAAAATCGGAACCACAAGCACACAAGCCATAGCGATTGCGATAGTATTTTTCATGCGCATGTGAGAGTACTCCTGACTTGATGGAAGTGGCACTGACGACCTTGAATTCAGACACTTGACGATCTTGGCGTGTGGCATGAAGTTGTCGCGGCCATCCCGATGAATGGAGGGCTTTGCCGCAAGCATCTCGGAGTGCCGTGGTCGATGGAATCAACTGGCTCGCACTCCGCTACTTTACTGTTTCCGCCAGACCCGGCGACGAATATCTTCGGATCCGTGCAGGAAGCGCTGGAGTATTTCGAGGAAGTGGGTATGTTCGGACAGGTAAACCTGTTCGGGCATTGAGGCGGGGGAGCCTCATAGGCCCGTGACTCCCACGGAAGGAGGAGGGCGTGAGTCGAATCGATGACCGGATCCGGGCGCGGTTGCAGATGCAGATCGTGCTGCGCGGGATGGCGGTGCTGTTCATCTGTGCCGGGACTGCGTTGTGTCTTCTGTGGTTCGTTGGTCCGATCGTTGAAGCGCTGCTGCGCGGGGCGAACCACAGCGGGCCGTCGTTCGGTTCGGTACTCCAGAACACGAGCGGTGTTGTTTCGCTCGGGCTGTGCCTCATGTTGCCGGGCGTCCTGCTCCTGCTTGCCGCATCGTGGCTGAGCGAACACTGGGTGCCGCTGCGCAGCCCGCGCGTCTGCCCGAAGTGCGCCTACCCGCGTGACGACATGACGCGAGAGAAATGCCCCAACTGCGGCGAGCGCCTGTTCGCTCCGGGGACGACGCGCGAGCGGATGGTGCAGCAGGCGTCCGGCGGGGCAGCATATGAGCGTCAATGAAGCGGGCAAGGTGAAAGCGCAGCTCTGGTGCGCGTCCCGGATCTGCCGAGCCGTCGTCCGTAGGGTGAATGGCCGGACCTATCGCGCCTTGTCCCGAACGACGGAGCGGTTGTGATCCCATCTCTCACATCGATCGTTCAGACACGGCTGCTCATCGCGGCGCTTCTGAAGGTAGTGGCGGTTTTCCTCTGGCTGAGTGCGCTGTCATCCCTCGCATACTGGATGACGAGCTGGATCAGCAGCGGCTTCCGCGCGCGGCCTTCCGGTTTCGACCCTGGCTTCGTTCGCCGTGACCATCGCCGCGGGTGTCGCGCTCTTTCTGCTTGCGGCCCCGCTCAGCCGTGCGTTCGTGCCTCTGCGATTTCTTGCGATGTGTCCCCGCTGTCGGTATCCGCTGGTGGGCTCGCAGGAGTGCCGCTGCCCGGAGTGTGGGCTGCCGCTCCCAGAGGAGTTCGTTGATCAGTTCTCCGCGCTGGACATCAGTCGCGACTTTGAGCCATCCCCGGCGATGAACCGGGCGAATCTGCTCCTTGCAACTGGCATCGGAGGGATTGTGGTGTCGTCCTTGCTGGTCGTGATCGGACTGGTCTCCGAACTCGCGTCGTCCGGCAGCAGTGGCTTCACGTCCGGCGCCGGGTTTATATTCGCGTTTGTTGGGGTCGCCACGCTGCTCTGTTTCATGCTGCTCGCTTCGTTCGCAGCCAAGATGAAACGGCAGGCCCGGCACGGACGACACGCATGATTCGTAGCGATGTGAGACTCGGGCGCGAATGAAAAAGGCCCGCATCCCTGTGCCGGATGCGGGCCCCTGTGCGTCCCGGTCAGGAGTGCCCCCCAAGCCACTCCCTCCCGGGTGGAGGATGTCCCCCTTAGAGGATCAAACGGACACGCCGCGCCTCTCGAACACGGCGTGCCCCGCGTCTCGTCGGCCTCTCACGATCGGGAAGAGGCCGACCACCCCCTCTCCGATCCAACCGGCGAGTGCTCGACCCGGGTGCTTCGTCCCTCAAGCGGCTGACGGCGGGAACTCATGCCGTCATCCATCGGGCGGGAGCACGCGGGCCTCTCTCTCCCAACCAAGTTTCGCACGCTAAGCCCTTGTGGTTCCGGACTTTGATCGAGATTGATGCAAAAAAGCATGGGTGCGGCTTTTTTGCCCTAGTCAACGCCAAAATCGCTCCCTGCCCTCGATCCGCTACCCTGCTCGGCCGTGCGATACCGCCTGACCATCGCGTACGACGGCACCGATTTCCACGGCTGGCAGCAGCAGTTCCAGCCCGTCGAGGGTGCCGAGCCCGATCCCGAGACGGGCGAAAAGCCCCGGACGGAGCTGCGCACCGTCCAGTCCGTGGTCCGGGCGGCGGTCCGCTCGGTCATCCGCGAGCCGGTGCAGGTGCAGGGGGCCAGCCGCACGGATTCGGGCGTTCACGCCCGCTGCCAGACCGCGGCGTTCTCGACGACCGACGACCGGATCGGCCCGCCCGACGAGAAACTCACGCTCGCCATCAACAGTCGCCTGCCCGAGGACGTGCTGGTGACGTCCTGCGTGCGCACGAGGGACGACTTCGACCCCACCTCCGACTGCGTCCGCAAGGGCTACCGCTACCGGATCTTCGCGTCGCCGGTCCGCCCGCTGTGGGATCGCCGGGTGGTCTACCACCTGCGCCGGGAGGTCGATCACGAGGCGATGCACGAAGCGGCGCAGCACCTGGTGGGCACGCACGATTTCGAGTCGCTGGCGTCGACGCACCACGGGCGCGAGAGCACGGTGCGCACCCTGCACCACTGCTCGGTGACGCGGACCGACGAGCACAACCTGCAGATCGACGTCGCGGGCGACGGGTTCCTCTACAACATGGTCCGGATTCTCGCGGGCACGCTGGTCGAGGTCGGCATCGGCAAGGTCGCGACGCGCGACATCCCGGCGATCCTGGAGGCGAAGGACCGTCGTAAGGCCGGGCCGACGCTCCCGCCGGAGGGGCTCTGCCTGATGTGGGCCGAGTACCCGGAGCCGGACGGTGTGCTGGGCGATGCGCCGGAGTGGGTGAGGGCGGGCGCATCGCCGGCTTCGTGAGCGCAGCATGGGACTTCGCATCCTCCACATCTCGACACGCCTCATCCTCGGCGGTTCGCAGGAGAACGTCGTCCTGTCCTGTGAGGGCCAGACCGAGCGTGGGCACGAGGTTCACCTCGCCTACGGCCCGATCTACGGCCCCGAGGGCTCGATGCTCGACCGGGTGACGGCGTGGCGGTCGAGCGAGGGGCAGGGAATCGAGACGCACGAAGTGCCGGACATGGTGCGTGAACTCTCACCGATCCGAGATCGGCGCTGCCTGAAGCAACTGACCGCGCTGATCCGCGACCTGCGGCCCGACATCGTGCACACGCACTCCAGCAAGGCGGGCATCCTCGGGCGGATGGCGTCGTGGAAAGCGGGGGGGCGAGATGGCAGACTCGGTGTGGTCCACACGATCCACGGCCCGCCGTTCCACCGGTATGAGAAGGTCTGGCGCAACCTGTTGTACGTCGCGTCCGAGCGTCTCGCCGCGAGGCGCTGCCACGCGATCGTGAGCGTGTGCGACGCGATGACCGAGCAGTTCCGCGCGGCGGGCATCGGCAGGTCTGAGCAGTACACGACCGTGCGCAGCGGCATGGAGACCGGGCCCTATCTGCAAGCCGTCTCGGATGACGAGCGGACGACGCGGCGCGGAGCGATTGGTCTCGAGCCCGGCGACTTCGTCGTCGGGACCGTCTCGCGGATCAGCGACCTGAAAGGGCACTCGGAGGTGATCGAAGCGTGCGCGCCCCTGATGGGCGAGCGTCCCGAGTTCAAGCTGCTCTGGGTCGGCGACGGCTGGCTGCGCGAGTCGCTGGAGATCCGGCTGGAGGAACTCGGCCTGCGCGACCGAGTGGTCATCACTGGCATGGTGGCGCCGAGGGATGTTCCAGGGCTGATGAAACTGATGGATGTGCTCGTGCATCCAAGCTACCGCGAGGGCCTGCCCCGGGCGGTCGTGCAGGGCATGCTCCGCGGGCTGGCGGTCGTCGCGACCGATGTGGACGGTACGCCGGAGGTGTGCATCGATGGCGAGACCGGTCTGTCGTATTCGCCGGGCGATACCTCGGCGTTGCGCGAACACCTGCAGCGGCTCCTGGATGATGAGTCGCTGCGACGCGAACTCGGTGAGCGTGCCCGGGCGCACTGTCGCGAGACCTATTCGGCGGAGCGCATGGTGGACGAGACCGAGAAGGTGTACGCTCGCGTGTTGGAGGGCCTGCGTGGCTGATCGTCGAAGAACCTGGATCGCTCCGGTCGCCCTCGCGATGCTTGTTGCTCCGGTGTCGCCGTTCGTTTCAACATCGCAAGCTCAGACGCTGAACCTCGGCCCGGTTCCCGAGCCCCAGCAGAACACGTCCGATGCGCTCGTGGCCCACTTCATGGGCGAACTCGAGGCCTCGCGATCCGAGCGCGAGCGGGCGTTGGTGCGCCTCGCCTCGCGTCTCGCGCGCACGGGTGATCCGCTGGACGAACTCGCCTCGCGCACGATCTCGCGTCACCTTGATGCGCTCCGGGGCTCGCTCCGCGAGGCGGACCAGATCGCGCAGGATCCGGACGCGGATCCCGTCCGGCGCCAGCGACTGCGCGAACTGCTGGCCCGCGTCGATCGCGCGATCGAATCGAATCCGTTGGACTCCATCGAGGATGCGCAGCTGCCCGCGGCCGCCGAGTCGCTGCTCGGGCGGGTCGCCGAACTCGCACGCGAACTCGAACAGGACCCGATGAGCACGCCACCTCGATTCACCTCGGGCGCGGCCCTGCCCGAGGCGCAGACGCTCCGTGAGTCCATCGCGTCACTCGATGAACCGTTCCAGGATTCTCGTGCCCGGCTCACGGAACTGCTCGACCTGTTCCAGGGCGTGCGTACGGTGCCGTCGCTCGAAGCCGTATCGGCGCGGGGAGTGCGGGCCATCGCTGGGGTCGTCGAGTTCGCACAGCTCGGCACCGAGGAGTTCATCCCGCGCTCGGCCCTCAACCGGCTGCCGCAGACCCTTGAGGACTGCCTGTTCGACGAGACCGGCCCGCGCTCACCGACCGAAGCGCTGGCGATGCTGGGAGCGCTCGCACGCCTCGGCACGCTCGTCGAGCGGTGCGCAGCCCTGCAAGGCGACACCGCACGCCGCCTCGAGCCGGTGCTCGGCGACATGATCACGCGTCTGGCCTCGCCCGGCGATGCCGAGGTGCTGGAACTGATGTTCCCGCCGCTGGAGCGGTCGGTCGGGTTGATCGCTCGGGGTGCGGAGTTGCCATCGGTGCGTGCGGTCTCGCCGCAGCTGCAGTACGCGTGGCGGTTCCTGCTCCCTCAGGAGCAGGCGGCACGGATCGCGTCGGTCGAGTCCATCGCGCGGATCACCGAAGACCCGGGCCTGATCGCCTCGCCCGAAGTCGTCAGCGCGCTCGTTGGGCACGCCGAGGTGGTCGAATCGCTGGAGGCCCTGCTCGGTGTGGACATCCTGCAAGACGAACTCGAGAGCGCCGGCGTACCCGGCGCGTCTCAGGCCCTTGAAGCCCTGCGCGCCGACCTGCGCCTGATGGGCGATCGCGAGGGGTATCGGTCAGCGGGAGCACGCGTCCTCCCGCTGGTGCGACTGCTCGCACGGTATCGCAGTCTGCCGGGTGTCGAGCGCGTGCTTGCGGCTTTCGAGGCCGAGTCCGAGCCCGAGTGGGCCGCAGCCCTCCGAGTGCTGATCGAAGCCGAACTCGACCGCTGGCGTCTGCGCCTCGCGATGGAGCGGATCAGCGCCAGCGCCGGCACCCCGATCGAGTTACCCGAAGAGCAGCTCGACGCTCGACAGACGCTCGAAACGCTCCGGCGCACCGTACTCGCCGCCTCAGACATCATCGAGCTCGCGGATGGCGGCTTCGAACGCCTCGGGGCGCTCCCCGAGTTCGAAACATTTGAGAACGGCAACACCCTCGGCGTGCGCACCGCGATGGACTTCGACGCGCTCTCGGGCGCGATCGGCGAGGCGACCGATGCCCTCGCCCGGGGCGATGCTCAGCGGGCGAGCGTCGCGTTGGATGGCGTGCAGGACGAACTGGTCGTCGCCGGCGTGCTCGCGGAACTTTCGCGACGTGCGACCGGCGAGGTGGGCGACCGTGCCTCCGTCGCGGCGATGGAGTGCGCACTGGTGCTCCGGCGCCTGAACGCCCTCGGTGATAGCGCAGAGCACCTCGCGGCGGTGAGTCTCGCCGGTCGGTATCGCGAAGCCGGGCTCGACCGGAGGGCGCTCCGCGCGTGGATGACCGACCAGGCCGAGCGGACCATCGACACGCTCGACTGGCTCGGCGCCGAGTGGCAGCGCCGTCGCTGACGCTTCGTCGGGGCTACCATCGGGTCCTCCCACCTTCCCACCCGGAGCAACGCCATGGCCAACATCCTCGTCGTCGGACCGCACCCGGATGATCAGGAAGCGGGCATGGGCGCGACGATCGCCAAGCTCGCGCAGCAGGGGCACGACGTGCTGTTGCTGGATATGACCAACGGCGAACCGACGCCGCTGGGTGACGTCGAGACCCGTCGGCAGGAAGCCGAGGCGGCGCGCGCTATCCTCGACAACGGGACGGGACGCGTGAAGCGCCGCATGCTGATGGTCGAGGGAGAAGCACGCGGGCACGGCGGCGAGGGCGCGTGGGGCGGACGGGCCCTGCCCAACCGGTTCGTCGAGCACTCGATCGCGGCGCGCCGGGCCGTCGCGTCGGTGATCCGCGAGCACCAGGCCCAGATCGTCTTCACGCCCTACCCGCAGGACGCCCACCCCGACCACGTCGCGACGACCCGCATCGTGGAGGACGCCCGCTTCGATGCGAAACTCAGCAAGATCGACCTGCCCGGCGAGAAGATCTACCCGCGATGGCTGTTCTACTACTACGCCACCCACCTGCGCTGGGTCGCCGACCCGTCGTTCCTGATCGATGTGTCCGGCTATGAGAAACAGAAGATCGCCTCGATGGAGGCGTACCACACCCAGTTCGTCGCCCCGGGCCGGATCGGCGCGAACCCGGCGGGGCAGAGCGTGGAGAGTTTCGTGCTCGAAAGGCTGGGCTACTTCGGCTCGCGGATCGCGACGCGCTACGCCGAGCCGTTCTACACCAAGGAACCGGTGGGGCTCGACGGCCTCGGTGCGCTGGTCATGTAAGCCTTTCAGCAGGCGGCGAAACCCACCCTGACCGGCTACAATCCGGTCCGTTTCCGGCTGGCATGCCGAACGGAAATCGAACACTCCGGATTCCCGCCCGTGCGCGGTGATCGTCTCGTCAGGAAGGACCCATCGCTGTGGCTGACAAGCACTACGACCTCGTTGTGATCGGCGGCGGACCCGCCGGGTACGTCGGCGCCATCCGCGCCGCTCAGCTCGGCCTCAAGGTCGCCTGCGTCGAACGCGACAAGCTCGGCGGCGTGTGCCTCAACTGGGGCTGTATCCCCTCCAAGAGCCTGCTCGCCAACGCCGAGCTCTACGAGAAGGTCTCCAAGGAGGCCGAGGACTGGGGTCTGTCGTTCGACAACCTCCGCGTCGACTGGTCCAAGGTCATCGGGCGCAGCCGCGGGGTGGCCGACAAGCTCAACAAGGGCATCGGCTTCCTGCTCAAGAAGAACAAGATCGACCACATCCAGGGCAACGCCAAGATCCTGTCGGGTCGCAAGAACGGCGGCAAGTGCACCGTCGAGATCCAGGAGGCCGAGGTCAAGGCGACGCTGACGCACGCCCCGGTCACCATCGGCAAGAAGATCGACCAGATCACCTGCGACAACGTGCTCGTCGCCACCGGCTCAGTCGCGCGCGACCTGCCCTTCGCTCGCTTTGACGGCGACAAAATCATCGGTGCCCGCGAAGCGATGACCCTGCCCGAGCAGCCGAAGAAGCTCATCGTGGTCGGCGCCGGAGCGATCGGCATCGAGTTCGCCTACTTCTACAACTCCTACGGCACCGAGACCACGGTGCTCGAGATGATGCCCCGCATCGTGCCCGTCGAGGACGACGACGTTTCGAAGGAACTCGAGAAGATCTTCAAGAAGCAGGGCATGAACATCCGCACGTCCACCACGGTCACCAACATCGAAAAGACCAAGGACGGCGTGAAGGTCACCGTCGCTCCGTTCAAGGACGGCAAGGCCGACGAGTCAAAGAGCGAGGTCATCGAGGGCGACAAGGTCCTGCTCGCGATCGGCGTGAAGGGGCGTTACGACGGCCTGTTCGATGAGTCGCTGGGCATCGAGACCGTCAAGGACCACATCAAGACCGACTACGTGCCCAACCCGCCCGAGCCGCAGACGCTCACCTACGCGACGAACGTCCCCGGCATCTACGCCGTCGGCGACGTCATCGGCCCGCCATGGCTCGCGCACGTCGCGTCCGAGGAGGCGATCATCGCGGTCGAGCGCATCGCCGGTCACGACCCGATCCCGATGGATTACTCGGTCATCCCCGGCTGCACCTACTGCCACCCGCAGGTCGCGTCGGTCGGCTTCACCGAGCGTGCCCTGAAGGAGAACGGTCTCGTCAAGGACAAGGACTACCAGGTCGGCTCGTACAGCCTGATGGCGCACGGGAAGGCCATCGCCGCGGGCCAGAACAAGGGCCTCGTGAAGATCATCCGCGGCCTGCCTCGTGGCGAGATCCTCGGCGCGCACATCCTCGGTCACGAGGCGACGGAACTCATTGCCGAACTCACGCTGGCACGCCGTCTCGAAGCGACCAGCGAAGAGATCAACGTCACCGTGCACGCCCACCCGACGATGCACGAGGCGATCCACGAGGCCAGCCTTGCTTCGGAGGGTCGCGTCATTCACGCGTGATCCGACGTCCACCGATTCGAGAAGCCCCGCGATCAGCGGGGCTTTTTCATTTTCCACGCCAGCGCTCCCGCTCAGATCACCTTCAGTCCCTGAGAGATAGAGACGATTGGGCGGAAGCAACTACGAAATCGATCGCGTAGCCTCGTGGTGTCGAGCAACGCGTCCCGCCTGCTTGGTTTCGCGCGGATCGGAGGCATACTGTGCTGGGCTCTTCCCGTCTCGTGTGAGGAGGAGCCTTCCTCCAAAGATCGGGTAGGTCGTGCCGAATCGTCGGAATCATCGCTGTGTCCGCGCCGCTCAAGTCGCCGTGTGCGTTCTTCTTGCTCTTCCCGGCGCCGTCGCGTCCGCTGACCCGTGCGATCCGATCATCGAGGCGCTCGATTCAGGCATTGACGGCCCGGTCCGCGCGATTGCGTCGGTCCGGAGGGGCGACGCCTATCAGCTCTACATCGCGGGTAAATTCACGACCGCCGGCGGCGAACTCATGAACAACATCGCGATGTGGGACGGCGAGAAGTGGAACGCCTATCGCTTCCTGCCCTTCAAGCCGCCGACCATCGGCGTGCCGGGCAGCCGCGGCATCTCGGCGCTCCAGCCCATCCCGAACCCGCTCGATTCGAGTTCTCCGGATGAGTTCATCATGCTCGGCGGCGATCTGCTGCTCGGCGACTCCGATTCGGTGCGGGTGTTCTTTCCCATGGAAGCCTCGATCACGGGGTCACCGCTCCCGCAGTTCGACTCGGAAGTCACCGGGTTCGGCATCGCCGACATCGCGTTCGGTCATATCAACGCCACGGGACTGATCGCGCTGGGTGGGGATTTTCAGGCCATCGACGGCGAGCCGGTCGAACGGCTCGGTCAGCGCAGCCCGCTCCCCGACGGGGATTGGCAATCGGTGGTTGAAAGCGATTTCATCCCGGCTTCAATCACACAAGTCGAGTTCATCCACGATCAGACGTTCGGAGCCGGCCTGTACTTTGCAGGTCTCTTCGAGCGTGCGGGCGCCAAAGGCCCCGTCTGCAACTCCATCGCCCGCTGGGACGGCGAGTCGTTCGAGCCGCTCGGCTCCGGCCTGACCGGGCCCGTCGGTGCGCCGAGCCCGGCGACGACCATGGTCTTCGGCGACATCGGCGAAGGGCCGTCGCTCTATGTCGCCGGCACGTTCACCCTCGCGGGCGGGATCGAGGCGAACGGCATCGCGCGCTGGGACGGTTCCGCGTGGCACGCTCTGGGCAACGGCAGGCCGCCCGTGTTCGGCCAGCCCAGCGTGGGCGCGCTCGCTATCTTCGACGACGGCTCGGGGCCCGCGCTGTACGCCGCTCCCGCGTTTCCCGGCCCGATCGCCCGCTGGGACGGCGACCAGTGGCAGGGCTTCAGCGCCGAAACCGACGGCAGCGTCTACGCGATGGCCCTCCACGACGACGGGAGCGGCGAGGCGCTCTACATCGGCGGCGATTTCTCAGCGATCGGTGACACCGAGGTGAGCGGCATCGCCCGCATCCGCAGCTGCACGACCCGGTGTCCCGGCGATGTCACTGCTGACAACGCCGTGGACCTCGCCGACCTGAACCTCGTTCTCGCGAACTTCGGGCAATCAACCGACCAGGGCGACACAAACGCCGACGGCGTGGTCGATCTCGCCGATCTCAACGCCGTTTTGGCGAACTTCGGCTCGGCTTGTTGAAGACGGAACCAAGCCAGCGCAGCGAATGATCATCGGGGTGCCAGGTATTCTTCTTGAACACGCGTCGGCCCGGTGTACCCTTGAGGTTCGTCCGCCCTCGTGTGCTTGAGCTATTGAACCTCATCGGAATTCTGACCATGCCGCGCTGCAACAACCATCTGCGTGTCTCGATATTCATGGCATTCGGGGGAGCAGCCAGCGCCTTCGCTCCGTCAGCACACGCGAATCCGTGTGCGCCGGTCATCGAGCCGCTCGGAACCGGGACGAGCGGGCCGGTCAACTCGCTGACGACGGCGCTGAACACCGACGGTGTTCGAGAGCTCTATATAGGTGGTGATTTTTCGACCGTGAACGGTATGACCGCCAATCATCTAGCCGTCTGGGAGGGGGATGATTGGCGTGCTTTTCTGCAACTACAGGGAGTCATAGGTCTTCCCGCTCCGGTGGGTCACTTGGCGACGGCACCAAATCCGGCGCTGGCTGACGACTTGGTCTTCGCCCTCGGCACGGACGATGCACTCGGGCTGCTGTATTTCGGATCTGTACCCCTCGAAGGGTTGGGTTTTACGATTGCGTTAATAAATCCCGGTGCACTCTCTTATTGGGAGTTGTCTCATCTTGCGTACTCGACCGCAGGCGGCGAGCCCTCACTGCTGATGAGTGGATTCTTCTTCTCACAGGTACCGGGCGAGCCCGCAACCATGCTAGATCGATACCGTTTCGACACATCCGACTGGGAGCACGTGGTCGGTCCCAGCGGCTGCTGCCATGTCACGAACGATTTCGTCGAGGTCGAGAGTGCCATGCTCGGAAACGGCATCTTCCTAACCGGCGAATTTTCGCATCTACCCAGTGCGGGATCGGGTTACAAGTCGTTCGCGTTGCTGAGTCAGGGCACTTTTGAAGACATCGGTGGCCTCTCTGGTGGGTCGGCGGTCAAGGGGTACGGCAACCCGGATGTGCGGGGAGAAGGCCAATCGCTCACCATCGCTGATCTTGGTGAAGGTGAATCGGTTTTTGTCGGCGGCAACTTCGAGTTCGCGGGCGGGCACGACGCGCTCAACATCGCGCGGTACGACGGCACCGATTGGCACCCCGTCGGATCGGGTTTGGGGCGGCCCCCGGTGTTCGGCGAGGGCTATTCGGAAGTGGTCGATCTCGCGTCGTTTGACGACGGCTCCGGGCCGGCGCTCTACGCGGTGGTCAACACCGTCGAAGCCTCGAACGGCTGGGTCCCGTTAACGAAGATCTCGCGCTGGGACGGCACGAAGTGGCACGACGTCGTCTCAAGCTTTGAGGGCGAGATCCACGACATGCTGGTGCACGACGACGGCGGCGGCCCGGCGCTCTACATCGCCGGCGAGTTCAGCGAACTCAACGGCGTGACCGTGAACAACATCGCGCGCATCCGAACCTGCGCGCCGATCGAGTGCCCGGCCGATGTGACCGGCGACGGCTCGATCGATCTGGCCGACCTGAATCTCGTTCTGGCGAACTTCGGTCAGGCGACCAGCGAAGGCGATACCAACGCCGACGGCGTGGTCGATCTCCCCGATCTCAACGCGGTGCTGGCGAACTTCGGCTCGGACTGCTGATCGGCGGGATCCGCGTCAGGCCGGCCTGATCCGTTCCCACGTTTCTCGATAGCGCTCCGCCATCGCGTCGAGCGCCCCGGGGATCACGCGCACCTGCCCGACCACCGAGATGAAGTTCACATCGCCGTGCCAGCGCGGCACGATGTGGACATGCAGGTGCTCCGGCACGCCCGCCCCCGCCGCGAGACCCTGGTTGATGCCGATGTTCACGCCCTGGCAGCCGAGCGTGCGTTCGCAGAGGTCCGTCGCGAGATCGACCAGCGACCAGAGTTCGGCGCGCTGCTTATGGGAATAGTCCAGCAGGCGCGGGCGCGACTCGCCCAGCGCGACCAGCAGGTGCCCGTTCGCGTAGGGGAAGCGGTTCAGGAACACCATCCCGCCCTGTGTCTCCGGGTCGGCATCGGTCCGCGACCAGTCACCCTGCGTGGTGGGGGCCTTGGGCCGGCCGGTCCGGACGATGACGTGGTTCGCCTCGTCGCCCGCAGGGTTCAGCCAGTACTCCCGGATGAAGCACGAGGAGCGCACGGGCTCCGCCCCGGCCTCCGGCGCGGGTTGCTCCGAGAGCATCTGCATGTATCGGTCCCGCCACGGGGCGTGGAGCTGGATCGGGCGGTTCTCAGCGGGGTTGGCGTCGTCTGGCATGCGTGAACCTTATACCGATCCGGCCCGACGCTCCGCAGCACCCCGCGCTGCGGGCTACACTCGCGTTCTGGCCCGCAACCGGGCGAATAGCGACTACTACACCGAATCCGGAGGATCCTGTTCCATGTTCAAGTCAGTCAAGGTCGGCGGGCGCGCAGCGCTCGATGTGCTCGTGCTCGGTCAGTTCAAGTCCACCGGCTCCTCAGGAGGCGGCGCGGCCCTCGACAGTACGAGCAAGGAGCACGACGCCGAGGGCCTCGCCCAGGCCGCCGCCAAGCGAGCCGAGGCCACCGGCGAGACCGGCTGCATCGCCGAGGCCTTCCCGACCGGCAAGGGGGCACCGAAGCGTGTCGTCGTCCTCGGCCTCGGCGACAAGAGTAACTTCGGACCCGAGGCCGCCCGCTCCGCCGGCGCATCACTCGGTCGCCACCTCGCGAAGGTGAAGGCGAGCTCGGTCGCCATCGAGCTCGGCGGTGCGATCGAAAGCGCCAAGGCCGATTCCGGCGCCTGCGGACGCGCGTTCGGCGAGTCCATCGGCATCCTCGCCTGGGACGCCGACCAGTTCCGCGGCTCGGTCACCACCAAGGCCGAACGCCAGGCCCTGAGCCTGCGCAGCAGCGACAAGGCCTTCAGCGCCGGCATGGAATACGGCCTCGGCCTCGGCGAGTCCACCAACGTCGCCCGCACCCTCAGCGAAACCCCGCCCAACATCTGCACGCCCGAGTTCATCGCCAAGGAAGCCCAGAAGCTCGCCCGTTCCACCGGCATGAAGTGCACGGTCATCAAGGGCGCGAAGCTGCTCGAGGAGAAGCTCGTCGGCATCCACACCGTCGGCGATGCTTCCGAGAACAAGCCCTGCCTCGTCCGGCTCGAGTACACCCCCAAGTCCGCCGGGCGTGGCAAGAAGCCCATCGTCATCGTCGGCAAGACCATCACCTACGACACCGGCGGCCTGTCTCTCAAGATCTCCGGCGGCATGAAGGGCATGAAGCGCGACATGGACGGCGGCGCGGGCGTCTTCGGCGCGATGCACGCCATCGCCACCGTCGTCAAGCCAAAGCGCAAGGTCATTGCCTACTTCTGCTGCGCCGAGAACTCCATCAGCGATGAGGCCTACCGCCCCGACGACATCCTCGAATACGCCAACGGCGTCACCGTCGAGGTCACCAACACCGACGCCGAAGGGCGACTCGTCATGGCCGACGGCCTCATCCGCGCCTGCAAGGACAAGCCCGAGTGCGTCATCGACATGGCCACCCTGACCGGCGGTGTGGTCGTTGCCCTCGGCAACACCTACGCCGGCATGTGGTGCGACGACGACAAACTCCGCGCCAAGGTCGAGGCGGCATCCGGCAAGACCGGCGAGCGCGTCTGGCGACTGCCGCTCCACCAGGAGTACCGCGACCTGATGAAGTCGCCCGTCGCCGACATCCTCAACAGCGCCCCCGTCCGGGCCGCCCACCCCATCCAGGGCGCGGCGTTCCTGAGTTACTTCGTCGAAGAGGGCACCTCGTGGTGCCACCTCGACATCGCCGGCGTCCACGCCGTCGACAGCGACAAGGGCCCGTTCGTCAAAAACAGCGCCACCGGCTTCGGTGTCCGCCTGCTCGCGGAACTCGTCGACTCCATGTGAGTCCAACAGGCAGATGAGACGCCCCTCGCACGCTCCGCCGGCGTGTCGGGGGGCTTTTTCGTGCGCGAAGGTCGCCAACGGACGCTGATTCTGTAGTCTGGTGAGTATGGCTCTGCACTACAGATTTCGTGCACCGATCGCGGGCGCTTTCGTTGCATTGATGGTCCTCTTTGCGCCAGCCGCGTCTGCGGAAGCGACCGCATCGGCCGATGATCCCAACGCCCCCTTCGCCCTGTACCTGAGTTGGCAGCAGGACCCGACCACGACCATGACCGTCCAGTGGATCACGGACCCCGGTCACCGCCTGCCGGAGATCGAGTATTGGGAGATCGACGAACAGCGACGCAGCGAGAGTGTTTCGACCGTATCGATGGTCTTCACCGATCGCACGCTGCACACCGCAGAACTGACCGGGCTTTCACCCGCTACCGAGTACCGCTTCCGCCTGTTCGGATCGGGGCTGGGCGAGTCGACCCGCGACTACTCCTTCCGGACCATGCCCGCCGACGCGGAGCAACCGCTGCGCATCGCCGTCGGAGGCGACATCCGCCACCGCGCCGAGTGGATGGAGCGGACCGCCCGCCAGGCGATGCGCTTCGATCCCGACTTCATGATCTGGGGAGGCGACTTCGCCTACGCCGACGGCAAGCGGGAGAACCTGCAACGATGGGACGAGTTCTTCAGCGTGATGATGGACACCCTCATCACCGAAGAGGGGCGCGTGGTACCGGTGGTCATGGCGATCGGGAACCACGAGGTAGAGGGGCACTACTACTGGGAAAATGGACGCACACGCGAAGCGTATCGCGACAGCGATGCGTTCCGTTCATCGATCGCGCCGTACTTCTACAACCTGTTCGCCTTCCCCGGCCACCCCGGCTACAACGCGCTGGACTTCGGGGACTACCTGAGCCTGATCGTGCTCGATACGGACCACACGGGACCGGTCGAGGGCAAACAGGCCCAGTGGCTCCGCGAGCGCCTGGCCGAGCGCGATGGCGTGACGCACGTGCTCCCGATCTACCATGTCCCGGCCTACCCCTCGGTGCGAGACTTCGACGGGCAAACACCGACACGCATCCGCGAACACTGGGTCCCACTCTTCGAGCAGTACGGCGTTCGCCTCGCATTCGAACACCACGGCCACGCCTACAAACGCACCGTCTCGATCCGTGAAGGCAAGCCCGACGACACCGGTGTGATCTATGTCGGAGACGGCGCATGGGGTGTCGGGACCCGTGAGGTGCACAATCCCGAGCAGACCTGGTACCTCCAGCGGGCGGAATCGAAGCGACACTTCATCCTGCTCACCATTACCGGCGAGCACCTCGACCTGAAAGCCATCGACGAAGAGGGACAACTGATCGATCACTTTGTGGCGGGCGCATCGGGCGGCGCGGGCGAGGAAACCGCTGCGCAGGCTGAAGACTCACCACAGGCCGTAGTGCGACGGTTCAGCGCCGCGATTCTCGATATGGACCTCGAATCCACCCTCACGATGGTCGCGCCGGGCAGCCCCGCGGAGAAGGCAGTCCGGCAGGGCATGCAACTGCTTGCGAAGACGGAGAACCCGAATATTCCCGGCGATGCCATCAGATTGATCCGTGCAATGATGACCAAAGGCTGGAGTTACGCGTCGATCGGCACCGGATCGATTGATGGGGAAACCGCCGCCGTCCCGGTAAGGCGTCCCGACCAAGACGATCGAGAGATCCGCCTGATCCGGGTGAAGGGCGAGTGGCTCATCCAGGAGCCGGCCGACATCATTGAACTGCGATGAGGAATTTTCGGCAGTAGGATGACCGTTCCAGGAGGATCCCCGATGTCACCCATCCCGCCGACCGGCCCGCGTCCGACCAGCATCGCCGGCGCGATGATCACACTCAAGATTATGCACATCGCGTTCATGGCCGGGATCGGGCTGTTCGCGATCGTCGTCCTCGTGCTTCAGTCCCAAAGTTCGACACCGGCGCCGTCGACTCCACCGGCTCAGCCGGCGAGCGGTGCCGACATGGAACTGCTCTTCGGCATCATGCTCGGCGCGTACGCCCTGTCCGTCCTGCCCGCCACCGCGTTCATCCTGCCGGCGTTCCGCAAGAAGGCGGGCATCGCCGCGGCCGACGCGTCTCCGGATGAAGATCCGGACGCCCCGAAACTCGGCGCGATCGGCTTCTACACCACCGCGCTGCTCCTCCGCGCCGCGATGGTCGAGGGCTGGGGGCTCTTCGGTGCCGTTGTCGCACTGCTTACCGAGAACCCGCTGTTCCTGCTCGTGCCGTTGCTGGCCGTGGCGATGATCGGTGCATACTTCCCAACCGTCTCGAAGTTCGAACGCTTCTACACCGAAGCGCTCGACAAGGCCTCGAAGGAGACTTTCCAATGACCCGCACGCTCGAGCCCCAGGGCATCGTCGAAACCAAGACCGCCCCGAAACGCGCCCTCAAGTTCAACTGCATGAACTGCCTCAAGGCTGAACTCGATCGCATCGACGAGGCCCATGGGCGGGGCGAAATCACGACCACAGGCAACTGGTCGCCAGGCCAGATCTTCAGCCACTGCGCCATCTTCTTCCGCTGCTCGCTCGACGGCTTCCCGAGTCTCGCGCCCGCGCCGGTCCGCTTCTTCGCGAAGCTGCTCTTCAAGAAGAAG
>CAXAVQ010000010.1:0-17193 GCA_963971985.1 uncultured bacterium | reverse complement strand
ACCTGCCCGGCGACATGATGCTCATCCCCGCCAAGGCCCCGCTGGCCGAGATGGGTCGCTTCACCAGCGAGCTCAAATCGATCACCGGCGGCCAGGGCACGTTCGTGATGGACTACTCCCACGATGAGAACACGCCGGGCAACGTGCAGGCTGAGATCATCGCGGCGTACTCGCCGCAGCATGACGAGGATTGATCACCACGCACATCGTTGAATCGATCACCCCGGCCCGAGCCGGGGTTTTTTGTGCGTGCCACGCCCTCCCGATCGGCTACCTTGGTGTCGGTATGAAACGATGCTTCGCGATCCTGGTCGGTGTGTGCCTCGCGCTGCTCGGGGCGTGCGCTTCGACGGTGCCGACGGCGTTTCGGGTGACCGACGATGCCGGGCGTCCGCTGGCGGGGGCGCACGCGCGGATCATCCTGCTCGATGCGGGCGTTCCGCTCCCGGTGCGATCGGGAACGTTCGAGGAAGTCGCGATGGTGCGCTCGGTCGGCGGCGACATTGCCGATGCGGATGGCGTGGTGGAACTGCCGATCGCGGGCTCGCGCGAGCACCTGATCGAGGTCGAGGGGCCGGTGCTGGGGGCGCCCGACCCGCGTAACGCCCCGGTGGGGGTCTGGGTTTATCGGCCGAAAGACGGTTCCCTGATCCGACAGGGTGAAGATGCGTCCGGATTGCGGATCGAACGGGTGGACTGAGACACGACGCACCAACCCGACCGAAATACCGGGTGGAGACCTTTCGAACGAAAGCGATGCTGACGGTTGGACGATGAGCGGACGCGGGTCCGGCGACGGGCCCGCGCTCTCGACACCAGCCGGAGGCTCTTTATGCTGCGCGTTCCGTTGATCCAGGCTCGACCGGGCATGCAACTGGCGACCCCCGTCCTGCACCCCGATCGCCCGGACACCATGCTCCTGCGCGCCGGCTTCACGCTGGACGACCGGTCGATCGAGCGCCTGCGCAGCATGTTCCTGCCGGAGATCTGGATCGAGTACCCGGATCTGCGTTTCATCGAGAAGTTCATCAGCCCGAAGATCGCCCAGCAGCGCGGCGCGACGCAGAAGATGCTGACGGAAATCTTCGACCGGCTGAGCTCGAACGCGAGCGCCAAACTGGACTACCCGACCTACCGGAACACCATCCGCGACTTCGTGCAGTCGCTGATCGACGAGCCGGACGCGGCGCTGTACATCCAGGCGATGAGCGAGGGCAACCGGCCTTTGATGCGCCACTCGGCGGACGTCACGTTCCTGAGCCTGCTGATGGGTCTGAAGCTGGACGCCTACCTGATCGCGCAGCGCAAGCGCTTGGCGGCGCACCGCGCGAAGGAAGTCGTCGCTCTGGGTGTCGGGGCGATGCTGCACGACATCGGGCTGCTGGAGATCGACGAGGAGGCCCTGCAGCGGTTCTACAAGACCAACGACGAGAGCGACCCGGAGTTCCGCCGTCACGTCGAACTGGCGTACGAGCACATCAACGGCGAGCTGGACGCCCCCGCCGCGGCGGCGATCCTGCACCATCACCAGCATTTCGACGGGTCGGGCTTCCCGGCGCGGGAGAGCGGCGATGGCGAGATGCGCGGGCTGGCGGGCGAGGAGATCCACATCTTCGCGCGGATCCTGACGGCGGCGGACCTGTTCGACCGGTTGCGCTACCCCAACCCGAGCGAAGGCCCCATCCCCACGGTCAGCGCGCTGAACGCCATGCGCCAGGAGCCGTACCGGGACTGGGTGGACCCGGTCGTGTTCAAGTCGCTGCTGTCGGTGGTGCCGGCGTACGCGCCGGGTACGGTGGTCAAACTGAGCAACGGCGAGCGTGGCGCGGTGGTCGACTGGGACCCGGCCGACCCGTGTCGCCCGACGGTGCAGCAGATCGTGCCTCTGGAGCAGTTGTGCGATCGCGGTGCGGACAACGCGGCGGGCGTGAAATACGTCCTGAGCGAGCGTCGGGACCTGTCGATCGTCGAGGCCGACGGTGTGGACGTGTCGGACGCCAACTTTTACCCACGCCACGATGCGGAATTCACGCTGCTCGGCACCGAGACGCAGGCGGCCTGATCGTTTCGGATCATTTCGCGACAGATCGCGTCATATCGACGCAGATCGACGCTGTTCATTGACACTTTGCCCATTCGCGCCTAGGGTCTCGCCCGGCGCGACGGGCCATTTGTTTGGCTTGTGTTTGCATTGGCCGGGGTGATCCCGACCGAAAGCACACCCGACGAATGGCGACGATCTCCAACGACGGCCAGTCCCTGCTCATCGATTCCAAGCGTCACTGGATCATCTCCGGGACGGTGGGGTACGCCGGGACGCCGCGACCCTTGTGGAAGAGCCGCCTGCGCGCGGTGCGTAACGCCGGGCTGAACACGATCGTGGTGCCGGCGGTGTGGTCGCACCACCAGATGACGTCGAAGTCGCTGGACTTCGAGGGCGACCGGGATATCGCGGCGTTCGTGCGCGAGGCCGGCGATGCGGGGCTGCACGTGATCGTGCGCGTCGGGCCGGTGGTGGAGCGCGGGCTGGACCTCGGCGGCATGCCCTCGACGCTGCTCGGTTCGCTGGACCCGGCGGAGTCGCTGCGATCGGACGGGCCGGAGTTTCTCAGCGCACTCTCGACCTGGATCCGCTCGCTGTGCCAGCAGATCGCGAAGCTGCAGGTGACCGAGCGGAAGGACGGCGCGCCGTCGGGCGGGCCGATCATCGCGGTGCAGGCCGAGCACGAGTTCTCGTGCGCCGACCCGGAACTCGCCGCGACGTACCTGACGACGATCACGCGCTACCTCCGCGAGGGCTCGATCAAGACGCCGATCTTCAACACCAACAACCTCATGGTCGCTGGTGAGAGCGAGATCGAGACCTGGTCGGGCTACGCGAATCTGCACGGGATCACGCGTCAATTGCGCGTGGCGAAGCGCGACCAGCCGCGGATCATCGGCGATCTGCGCGCCGGGGCGGAGACGCGCTGGGGCATCGACACGCCAGCGCACAAAACGGCGGCGATGGTCGAGCGGACGCTCGCGGAGGTGCTGGCTTCGGGCGGGCAGTTCAACATCTCGAACTTCCATCGCGGGGCTCGCCTGGGCTTCAGCGCGTCGGAGGGCGTGACGACCTCGACCGCCGGGTGCGACCTGATCTACGATGCGGGGCGCCAGCACGAGAACTTCGCGACGGTGCGCCGGCTGTGCACGTTCGCGTCGTCGTTCTCTTCGGTGCTGGCCGGGACGGAGCCGGACTTCCAGCCGGCGATGGTCTCGCCGTCGTCGGTTGCGCCGGCGGTGATCGATGAGGAGACCGGCGAGCGGGCGTCCGGCAAGGCGGAGACGCCGGGGTACGCCGTGGACTTCTGTCGGGGGTCCCAGGGCTCGGTGGCGTTCGTGTTCGCCGACGATACCGCCAAGGGCAGGCACAAGCCGGCGCGCCTGACGTTGCCGGACGGGACGGATCTGGAGGTTGAGTTCGGCAAATCGGCGGTCACGTGGGTGCTGCTCAAGACGCACCTGTTCGGTCGCGCGACGCTGGACTTCTGCTCGCTGCGGGCGCTCGCGCGGTTCGGCGAGGTGTTCGTGTGCTTCGGGAGCGCCGGCTCGACGGGGCTGCTGTCGATCAACGGGACGGTCGCGGAGGTCGAGGTGCCCAAGGGCAAGACGCCGTCGATCGAGACGATCGAGGGCGTGAAGGTGGTCGTGCTCAGCGAGCAGCAGGCGGATGTCGCCATGCTCGACCACTCGACGGGCGAACCGCGCCTGCTGGTCGGCGCCTCGATGGTGCTCGACGGCGGCGAGCCGGTGTACGCCAAGGGGCACAAGACGGTCATGAGCATCGGCCGGACCGGCGAACTGACGACCGTCAGCGCGCAGCCGGCGACGGAAAACGGGGCGAAGATCACGCTGGGCACGTGGGAGCGCGCGGGGGAGGAGCCCCACACCAGCGGCAGCGCGGATCAGTTCGTGCTGATCGACGGGCCGACGAACATGGATGCGCTGGGCGTGCCGGCGGGCTACGGCTGGCTGAAGGTCGAACTGAAGAACAGCGCGACCAAGAAGACGAACTGCGCGATGCTGGAATCGGCGGACCGGCTGCACCTGTACATGGATGACGAGCCGGCGGCCATCGTCGGCGACGGGCCGGGCGCATCGAACCGGCTGCTCCCGCTTCCGCTCAAGAAGGGCGAGCAGACGATCGGAGTGCTGGTGGACAACCTCGGGCGGGCGTCGGACCGGTCGGACCTGCGCCGCCCGAAGGGGCTGTTCGGGCACATCTACGCCTACAAGGCGTTCAAGGCGGGCAGTGCGAGCACCGAGACCGGCGAGCCGCTGGACCTGCTGGACCACTTCAAGCCGATGCTGAACACCTACCGGGGTGACAAGACGAGTGCGACGCGACTGAGCTGGTCGTTCATGCACCGGCGCAAGTCGCCGCTTGCGTTCGTGCTCGAGGAGGTGAGCTGGCAGGGCGCGCTGATCCTCAACGACGAGCCGATCATGCTCATCGAGCCGGGTGTGCCGATCCGGGCGGTGCTGGACAGCGACACGCTGCGCCAGGGCAAGAACACGGTGCAGATCGCGCTGCTCGAGCCGAGCGAGGCGATCGAGCGTTCGCTGGGCGAGGTGAAGAAGCGGGCGTCGTGGTACGAACTGGCGACGAACGTGACGGAGAAGGCCAGCTTCTCGTTCGCGCCGTGGGAGGTGCCGGGCGATGAGCGGTTCGAGGAAGCCAGCAAGTCGTCGATGAACGGCGCGGCCTCGAAGAAGCAGCGCGGGCGCCCGGCGTGGTGGCGCTGCCGCCTTGCCGCGCCGAAGCAGGATCGGCCCCTGGTGCTCGACCTGACCGGGCTGAGCAAGGGGCAGGTGATGCTCAACGGCAACAACGTCGGTCGCTATTTCGTGCAGGCCGCCGACGGCAAGCCGGTTCCGCCGCAAAAGGAACTGTGGCTGCCCGGTTGCTGGCTGAACGAAAGCGGGCAGCCCGCGAACGAGCTGCTCATCTTCGATGAATCGGGGTTTGCGCCCGACAAGGTGAAACTGGGGTACGCGCCGGTGGGGTGATCAGCCGGCGTCGTACTCGGCGAGGAAGAGTTCGAGGTCGGCGGCGTTGACGACGCCATCGCGGTTGCGATCGGCGCGCGGGGCGTTGTGGTCGTAGGCGTCGATGTAGGCGCTCAGGTCGGCGGCGTTGCGTTCGCCGTCGCGGTCGAAGTCACCGGGGACGCCGGACTCCATAATAGGGAGAAAATGATCGAGAGCCATCACAAGTTCATCACCGTCGCGCCACTCAATGAGCAGATCGAGGTCATAGCCGTAGTTGGCTTGCGGAATTGAGCGAAGATCGACGAACACCTCTGTCCACATGTTTGCGTCACGGGGGAAGTCGCCCAACACCACCCGCTCCCACTGCTCCCCAGTCCAAACTGCGGACGTAACGACCGCACGATCGACCTTCGCCGTGACCTCCTCCATGGGGACGAGAACGAGAGAGCCTGTCCAAACGCCTTCGGAAGGCGACCACGCACCGGTCGCTAGGGAGCCGCTCGCAAATGTGCTGTTCTCAAAAGTGGAAGGCGAGATATTGGGCTCGGCGGCGCGAATACACGCCAGATGCTCTTCGTGCGCGGCTTTCTTGCAAGCGTTTCTCATACTGTCTGCCCAATTCCCACTTGGACCGTAATCTCCGTCGTCCTTACCGCAAATCAAGCCACGTACTGAATCCGGTACCTCAAACTCGCAATAATCGTCTCTTCGATCTTCGTACCGGTCCAAACACTGCTGATTGGTTGGTCGAACCTGGGTCTCAACCCAAGAATCTTTGCATATATTCTCAGCACATGCAGCGTAAGATGAAACTGCTAGGATGGCACAGTTGTAGAAGGCTGTCTCAGTCGAGCTGCTATCAAGACAGCTGAGCACGTTTGCACAAAAAACTTCGTCCCAGCAACTCGCTGGCGTCTGCGTACAGCCATCATCGCTTGGATCATCCGCCTGAACCAACGAAGCTCCACCGGCCATGGCAAGAAGGCAGCCAGCGGTGGTGACGGAAAGAATGTCTCGAAGCATTTTGGACCTCTTCAGATCTTGGACCGGACGACTCGGCTGCGGCTCAGCAGCCGAGAAAATATCTCGCGTTCCAACTACCCCCCCCCCCCCCCCCCCCCCTGGCTGCAAGGAAAAATCAGAAAGTTCCGAGAATATTTTCCTACTTTTGACCGTGCGATTGGTCCCAGCGCTCTTTCGCCGCGCCGCGGAGCATCCAGTCCGTGGCGTTCGGCGCGGCGGTGAGCAGGCCAGCGAGGAGTTTCACCGGCAGGTTCGTCCAGACCTCGGCGCGTGGCTTTCGCAGGCATTTCACGATCGCCTTGGCGACCCTCTCGGGCGGCTGCATGAGGAACGAGGGCGTGTTCTCGGCGAGGTTCTTGCCGTTGCTGCGCTTCGCGGCCTCGTCGAAGAACTCGGTCTTCGTGCCGATGGGGTGGACGGTCGAGGTGAACACGCCCTTGCGGCGCAACTCGGCGTTCATCGCGCGACCGATGTGCCACTGGGCGGCCTTGCTCGCGCAGTACGGCCCGTACTGCGGCACGGCGAACTTGCCGATGGAACTCGAGCAGATGAGCACGTGGCCCGCGCCCGCTTCGAACATGCGCGGGATCGCAGGGCGGATGGCGTTGAGCGTGCCGAAGAAGTTGGTCTCGAAGATGGCGCGGATGCGGTCGGTGTCGGGCGAGGAGGGGTCGTCGGCAAGGCACTCGGCGACGGTGGCGTCGAAGCCGTAGCCGGCGTTGGCGAAGACCGAGTAGACCGAGCCGAAGCGCTCGACGCAGGTGGCGACGGCGCGCTCGCAGTCTTCGCGGCTGGTGATGTCGGCGGTGGTGTACTCGGCGACGCCGCCATCACCCTTGATGCGATCGGCGACGGCCTTGAGCTTGTCCTCACGCCGGGCGCTGAGCAGGACGGGCATGCCCGCCTTGGCGCACGCGATGGCGGTGGCGGCGCCGATGCCGCTGGATGCGCCGGCGATGAGGATAGGTTTGCCGGTGAGGTCGACTTTCACTGGACTCCCCTTCAGGTAAGCAGGCCTCAGGTGAGCAGTGAGCGGCCGGTCATCGCCCCGGGCTTGTCGAGGCCCATCATGTCGAGCATGGTGGGGACGATGTCGCCGAGCACGCCGTCTTCGCGCAGCGTGCGATCCGCGAAGGGGTCGCCGACGACGAACAGGGGCACGGGGTAGATGGTGTGCGACGTGTGGGCGGATTCGTTCTCGGGGGAGTGCATCTGCTCGGCGTTGCCGTGATCGGCGGTGACGATGAGCGAGCCGGCGCGGGCGAGCGTCTTCTCGACGATCTCGCCGACGAGCGCATCGACGGTCTCGACGGCTTTGATGACCGCTTCGAGGTTGCCGGTGTGCCCGACCATGTCGGGGTTGGCGAAGTTCACGACGATGAACGGCTCGCAGTCGGGCGCGTCGAGGCGACGTAGCACGGCGTCGGCGACGCCCCGCGCGGACATCTCCGGCTGCTGGTCGTAGGTGCTGACGCGCGGCGACTGGATGATCTCGCGCTGCTCGCCGGGATAGGGCTCATCGCGGTAGTCGTTGAAGAAAAAAGTAACGTGTGGAAATTTTTCGGTTTCTGCGCAGCGGAACTGCGTCAGGCCGAGCCGGCTAATGTAAGAACCCGCGATATCCTCCATCTTCGGCGGACGGGGGAACGCGGTGCGCACGCGTGGCATCGCGGCGAGTTCGACCGAGTAGGGCGTCATGCAGACGAAGTCGAGCTCGATCTTGTCGCCCCGATCGAATCCCTTGGCGCCGCTGTCGGGCGAGGGCGGGGCGTTTTCGGTGAAGTTCGGGTCGACGAAGGCCCGGACGATCTCACGCGGGCGGTCGCCCCGGTAGTTGTAGAAAATGACCGTATCGCCATCGGTGATGCGGCTGCGACAGGCGCCCTCGGGCGACTCGGCGATGATCGTGGCGGGGACGAACTCGTCGCCGGTCATGTTGTCCGAGGCGGGGTGGTCGTAGTGGTGCTGGACGGCATCGGTCGCGGACTCGGCGCTGGGGACGGCATCAGCGGTTGGGCCGCGACCGGTGAGGCAGGCGTAGGCCTTCTCGACGCGTTCCCAGCGGTTGTCGCGATCCATGGCCCAGTAGCGCCCGACGACGCTGGCGATCTCGCCGACGCCGATCTCGTGGAGTGCCTGCTCAACCTGCTCGATGTAGCCGATGCCTGTGTAGGGACCGGTGTCGCGCCCGTCGGTGAACAGGTGCAGGTACACGCGGGTGCAGTTGAGTTGGGCGCACAGCGCGACGACCGCCGTGGCGTGGGCGATCAGGCCGTGGACGCCGGCGTCGCTGACGATACCCATGAGGTGGACGGCCTTGCCTGCGTCGCGGGCGCGGGTGATCGGCTCGGTCAGGGCGGCGATCTCGCGGAGTTTGCCCTCGCGACAGGCCCGGCTGATGCGCACCGCGTCCTGGTCGACGATGCGTCCGGCCCCGATGTTCTGGTGTCCCACTTCGGAGTTGCCCATGGTGCCCTCGAGCAGGCCGACCGCCTCGCCGCTGGTGGCGACGAGCGTGTGGGGCCACTGCTCGCGCAGGGCGTCATCCACGGGTGTCCTGGCGAGCTTGATCGCGTTGAAGGCGTCGTGCTCGGGGTTCGGGTTCTCGCCCCAGCCGTCGCGGACGATCAGGACGCAGGGGGTGTTGGTCGTCTCGGGGGTGGTCATCGTGATCGCTCGCGGGCGGGAGGTGTCGGGGAGCGTACGATAGCAGCGTGACCCAAGCCCAACGGCACAACCTGCTCGCCTTCACCGCCCTGCTGACCGGCGGAGCGATGCTGACCGCCTGCAACGTGGACGAGGTCACCTTCGGCGTGGGCAACGCCCGCACCGAGGACGCGTTCGGCAACCCGGTAGTCCGACCCTACCAGGAGGAGGACGGGCTGCGCCTGTATCGCATCGAGATCGAGCGCGACAAGGACGACGACGATGACCCGCTCGACGAGCCGTCGCCCGAAAGCGATCCGTTCGTCGAGCCGGACTCGTCGGATTCCTGATCAGCCGAGGGCTTCGAGCAGTTCCTCGGTGGTCGTGGCCTGCGGGATGTCGCGGGTCTGGACGGCCTTGACGGTGCCGACGCCGTCGTCGGCCTGGCCGATGACGACCGTGCCGCGAGACGAGATGTTCAGGTCGGGCCAGTAGAAGCCGTAGGCCTTGCAGACCTGGCGGTGCATGTCGGCGAGCAGGGTCTGCTTGAGCCCGAGCTGTTTCGCCCACGCCTCGTGGACGAAGAAGGAATCGCAGGAGACGCCGACAACCTGGGCGCCGGCCTGCTCGAACTTCTCGAAATCGTCGGTGATGCACTTCATTTCGGTCGAGCAGACCGGACTGAAGTCCATCGGATAGAAGCAGATCGCCACATCGCCCTTCTTGACGGCCTCCGAGAGCGACCAGTCTTCCTTGTTCTGGGCCTTGAGGGTGAAATCGGGGGCGGTTTCGCCGGGCTGGATGGGCGAGGTGCGTTCGGTGAGGGTCTCGGGCATGGTCGGGTTCCTGCGGTGAATGATGGGGAATCGGTTCGGTGCCCATGATAGGCCGCGGCGGGTCGTCGTTGGTCGGGTATTCGTCGCCGGTCGCAGCGGCTATCCTTTATGGAGCCGGTTTTTCCGGCTGGGCGTGGCGGAGCCGCGCTGACGGATGACGCGAAGCGTGAGGAGCACGGATGACGGCCCTGATGTCTCTGGAGAGCAGGTATCGCGAGGTGAAGGACAAGGTCGGCGCCGCCGCGGAGCGTAGCGGGCGACGGCCGGGCGAGATCCTCGTGGTCGCGGTGTCGAAGTACGCGGAAATGGACCAGATCCGCGAGCTCTACCGGCTGGGCCATCGCGACTTCGGCGAGTCGCGGGTGCAGCAGCTCGTCCAGCGGGCGGCGATGCTCGAGGAGATGCAGTCGCGCGAGGATGCCCTGCCGAACATTGGCGAAGAGCAGGAGATGGAACTGTTCGCCTCGGCCGAGGGTGAGGGGCACAGCGGCTCGCGGGCGCGCTGGCACATGATCGGGCACCTGCAGCGGAACAAGGCGCGCAAGTGCGTCGAGACGGCCCGGCTGATCCACTCGGTGGACTCGCTGCGCTTGGTCGACGAGATCCACTCGGTGGCCTTCAAGCTCGACAAGGAAGTGGAACTGCTGGTGCAGGTGAACTGCACGGGCGAGAAGCAGAAGTACGGCTGCGCGGTCGCCGCGGCGGAGCACCCGGCCGAGCAGATCGACTCGCTGGTGCACCTGAAGGTGCGCGGGCTGATGGCGATGGGCCCGACCTCGATGGACCCCGGCGAGACCCGCGCGACTTTCGAGCGGACCAAAGAACTCTTCGACGAGATGGTGAAACTGAACCTCTGCGATGGACGGTTCAACATCCTGTCGATGGGCATGTCGGGTGACTACGAGATGGCCATCGAGTGCGGGGCGAACATGGTGCGCATCGGGTCGGGCATCTTCGGCGAGTCCGAGCAGGCCGACCACGAGGACGACAGCGAGGAGTGAGAGAAGAGGACGGGCAGGATGCCCGCCCCACCGAGACCGGGTAGGTCAGGCGAAGCGTCGGCGCCAGCGCATGTGCTTGACGCGGAAGACGGCTCCGGTCAGCACCAGCAGCGCGACGACTCCGGCGCCCACCATCCCGGTGATCTCGGCCTTGCGCGTCCATTGGTCGGGCGGCACGGTGCTGAAGTAGTACCAGGCGTTGACCCCGCCGCCGACGGCGAGGATCAGGCCTGCCATGAGCGGGATCTTCCACTTCAGTGCGTACTTGTCCTTGCCGCCGAGCGTGGTGATCAGCGACAGAAAGCCCGGCACGGCGCAGGCGATCATGGCGATGAAGAACATCGTGTCGTCGTAGACCGGTTCGATGAACGACTCGCCGGGGTTGTCGGGGTTGTAAAAGACTTCGACCTCGTCGCCTTCGCTGTACTTGCGGGCGAGATCGTTGGCCCAGCGCGAGCCGCGCGAGACGTTCTCCATCGGCGTGACCTGATCGAAGGTGTACTCGACGTCATCCACGGTGTAGGACCGCTCGACGAAGGGCACGTACGACACGCTGCTGCTGCGAGAGCCGGAGGTGGTGCTGCTCGATCGCTGCGCATCCACGCGCGAAGACAGCACGGTCCCCGTCGTGGATGGCCATGTGGCGATGCGACTGGCTTGCGTCGTGGTCCACCAGACGCTGAACGCCACGAAGGCGGCGGCGAGCAGAGAGAGCAGCCCGATCATGCCGAGCACCGCGACGGTGCCCACGGTCGAGTGCTCCGGGTCGGCGAGTTTGGCGGTCTCTTCGGATTTGCTCATGGGGACATCATGCGCGCTGCCCCGGCGTGTTGCATGTCCCGATTCGGGGGTTTTTGGACGGGTAAGGTGGGAGGACCGAAGAGAGAGAAGAGCCGAGAGGACGGGCAGGATGCCCATCCCACCGAGGGGAGAACCCGAGAAGTCGCTACTGCGGCGGCTTGCTCCACTCCACGTCCGGGTCCTTGTGCAGCCGCCCTGCGCCCTGCTTGCAGCAGCGTTTAAAGATGACCGCCTCCTCGTAGGCCGGGCTCTGCCACATCGCGTCGTCGCGCTCTTCGAGGCACATGGTGCACTTCGCCCCCGCCGGGGCCGTCGACTGCTTCTGCGTCACCAGCGTGTCGTAGGCGATGGTCATGCAGTCCTGGCAGATCAGAGATCCCTGGTGCCCCTCGACCATCGCGAAGGTGCCGTCCCACGGCGTGCGACAGAAGTCGCACAGGAAGTCGGACATCTCCATGTTCTCTTTGTCGGCGCCGGGTCGTTGCATCAGGCGGGGTCCTTGTCATCCGGGCGGACCAGAATCGCCGCGTTGAAGGTGCGCCCCTCGGCGATGTATTTGCGCTCGAAGTTCGTCCCGACGACTTCGCCCTCGCCGGCCGACGCCGGGCGCTCGAAGTCGTGGCGCTCGTAGTGCATCGGCTTGCCCTGCCACTGGTGGGCGGGATCGCACCAGCGGGCGAAGTGCTCTTCCATCCACGCCCAGTAGTCGGCGTGGTCGGTGACGATGCGCAGCTCGCCGCCGGGCTCGATGATGCGGAACGCCTCGGCGAGGAATTGGTCCTGCACCATGCGGCGCTTGTGGTGGCGGGGCTTGGGCCACGGGTCGGCGAAGTACAGGTGCAGCACCTTCACGATCCCCGTCGGCACGCGCCATCGCACGAACTCCGACGCGTCGAAGTGCAGCATGCGCACGTTCTCGATCCGGTTCCGCCTCATCCGGTCCGCGGCGTACGCGAAGAACTCCCGCGCCCACTCGATGCCGAGGAAATTCGTTTCGGGCTGCAAACCCGCCTGCTGGGCCAGAAAGGTCCCCTTACCCGAGCCGATCTCGAGCTCGAACGGGCGATCCGGGTGCTCAAACCACTGGCGCGGGTCGACCCAAGCCTTCTCCGGGTTCTGGAGCAGGTCATCAGGCAGCGCCGGGAGGTCTTCGCCGGTGAGGCCGTAGGTGGAGATGTCGAGCGGCTTGCCGCGAGAGAGTCCGAAGCTCATGGGGCGGGGATTGTAGCGGAACGAGCCAAGCGGCCCGGTCGAAAGCGATCGCTGGGCGTCGCTACACTCGCAGCATGTCCGACAGCCCCGAACTATCAACCAACCAACCCGGCTTCGCCCCCGAGGGCGATCTCTCGCTCCGCGTGCGCTATGTCGAGTGCGACCCGCAGGGCGTGGCGCATCACTCGTCGTATGTGGCGTGGCTGGAGATGGGGCGGACGGAGCTGCTGCGCCTCGGCCCGAGCGGCACGCCGTCCTACCGGGAGATGGAATCGCAGGGCGTGTTCCTCGTCGTCGCGAAGCTGGAACTGAGCTACAAGTCCCCGGCGCGCTACGACGACCTGCTCGTCGTCACCACCCGCGTCGCCGGCGGCGGCCGGGCGCGGATCGATCATGAGTACGAGGTGTGGCACGACGCCGAGGACGGGCGGGGCAAGAGCCGCCTGCTGGTGACAGCGAAGTCCACGCTGGCGTGCGTGGACGGGGACGGGCGGCCGCGTGCGCTGCCGGAGTGGTTGATGCCGTCGATCAGGAAGCGGGAGCGCTAGGGCGGTAGTTCGCGTCGAAAGTGGCGAGGTAGATGCGGAGGTCTTCGGCATCGACTGTGCCATCTCGGTTCAGGTCGGCGCGTGGGGCTTCGACGGCGAAGGCGGTGCTGTACGCATCCAGATCCGAGAGAGTGAGAATTCCGTCGCGGTTGAAGTCGCCGGGAAGACGGCTTTCGCTGATGTGAATCTTCGCAACGAATGTTCGAAAGTTTGGAGGCGTGTTGTACCCGCCCCCATCGGAGAGATGCAGTTGCAGAGTGATACTCTCGCTGAACAGATGATTGGGAATCGCATCCAAAGCAAGCTCGTATGTCGAGCCGTCATACCGATTCGTCACATCGATCTCAACAGGTGCCCAGCGTGAGCCAGCGGATGTCCACACATACGCTTCACCTTGAGCGCCCCAAATCATCATTGGCAGGGTCCACTGAAGCACGGATTCACCCGCTGCGACTTCGATCAGGAAAGTGTCATCCGGCTCTGTCGGAGCATTTCGCACCCAGTACTCTGGTGAGAATGGTGCCGTGATGGCGTACCGTGGTAACGGCGGATCAAACAGCCAGTTCCGTATGGCCGCGTCGGATTCATTGGTCCACACGCTATCCGGCCGAAGGTCCCCTTCCACATCTATGAACATTCGAGGGACACTCGGGTCTTGCGTGCCCTCAATGATCAGCGGTACGGATGATCCCCGCGGTTCCGAAAGCCGATTCAATGGCTCTGGCTCGGTCCGGCTCTCGCGATCCAATCTCCCCCGCAGAGCCTCATCCCACCGTTCCGTCTGCTCCCGCCATTCTGGTGACAGCGGGATTCCATCATGCCGTCGCAATTCATACCCCCGCGGCAGTTGCTCCGTGAGACCATACCACCGCAAATCGCGCTCAATCGGACCCGGTTCACCCACACGCGGAATGTCGTAACGCAGGCCGGGCAGGTCGATCAGGACGCCGGCTCCGAGAGCGGCTGTGACTAGGACCGTTGGAGCGTTCATGCGGGATCCTCCATGGGCTCGTACATCATGCTCGCGGATCGGCTTCGCCAGAGCAAGCAAAATCCCTTAAACACTTGCAAACAAACATCTTGCCACCCTGATCGGGCGAGCCATAACGCAAAAAAACCCGGGTCTCGCCGAATCGGCTCGGGCCCGGGTCTCAAAGCGAGAGAGATGTGTCGGAGCAGATCACTCGGCGTCGAACGACGCGATGAACTGGTCGAAGTCCTGCGAGTTGACCGCGCCGTCACCGTTGACATCCGCGCGGGGCGCGCCCGACTCGTAGGCGCTCAGGTACGCCGCGAGATCGGCGACCGTCACCGAGCCGTCGCGATCGAAGTCCGAGCCGGTGGCCGTCTCGGCGAAGTCGATGCTGACCGGCGTGTGACGGATGATGTGGCCCTCGTACAGCCACTCGATCAGCAGCTCGATCCCGTCGAGGCTCGCGTGGTTGTCGATGTCCGAGAGCTGGAAGTCCGGGACGACCATGCCGTCGGGGTCGGGCCCGGTCTCGCTGAGCACGACCCATTCCCAGCCGTCGTCGCCCCAGACCATCGCGTGCACGCGCGCGCCGTCGACGGGGACCTCACCGTCGACGCCGGGGACCTTCAGCCAGGCGCCCTCGGTCACGCCGTTCGCCGGGTCCAGTTCGCCGGTCTCCGCGACACCCAGCGGGAAGACACTGTTCATGAACTCGGTGTTCGAGGGAGAATCCGAGGCGTTGGCCTTGCAGAACTCGAGCTGGATCTGGGCCGCCCGGATGCACGCCTTCTGCATGTGCTTGCTCGGGACCAGGTCCGGATCCGGCTGCAGTTCGGTGCAGCCGAACGGCGACAGGGTGGACGACCCGGCCTTGCAGGCGGTCACGGTGATGCGATAGATGTCGCTGCACTGCTCCATGGTCGGCGCGGTCGCGACCTGGTTCGGGCCCCAGCCCCAGCCCTCCTCGCAAGCGTTCTGCATGCAGGTCTGGTACAGACCGGCGTAGCCCGTGCCGCCCTGGCCCGTCGGGTCCGGCCCGAACTCGCCGAAACACAGGTCCTGCAGTTCAGGGTCTTCAAAGACGCCGGTGCCGTAGCAGAAATGCAGGCCCTGACAGATGTACAGGTCCCAGCACTCCTGGGCAGGGGTGCACTCGTTGCCGGGCTGGTCGCCGTCTTGAGCCGCCAGCGAGACGGTCGTCCACGCGGCACACGCGATCAGGGCAGAGGCGGCAACTTTCAATTTGTGATTCGACATGGTTTCTCTCCCATCGGGCACAGTTCCGGGAATATCGCTCCTCGCGGCACGCCGCGATGAGAACGTACCGCATCACGCGGGGATATCCATGAAAAAATGGCGGTGGACCGAATATGTCCCCCCTGCGTGCAGGAAGAACTATGGCTGAGCCCGATAACTTGTACACGCACGCACCATTCGAGACGCGCGAACTCCTTCGAACGCATGGATCAGCTACCGAATCGCACGCGACTGCTTCACATCCAGCAATCCCGCCGGGAGCGGCACGCCGGCTTCGACCTTGCCGGTCAGCACGTTCACGCGTGAGTAGCGCGCTGCGCCCTCGCGGAACGCCGCGATGTACACCCAGCCGCCCTGGTCGGCGACGGTGAACTCGGTGTTGACGACGCCCTCGAAGCGCCCGCCCTCAACCTTCACCTCGCGCCAGGGGTCTGCCTTCTGGCGGTCGGCGACGAAGGCCCGGGCGTTCGGGCTGACGGCGATCGAGATCGAGGTGTAGACCGTGCCGCTGATCTGCAGGCGCCCGAAGCGGAGCGTGGCCTCGGTCAGGGGCTGGCTCTTGTTCATCTCCTTGCTCTTGTCGCGGATGGCGCCGATGAGCTTGGAGACCTCGCGCGTCGTGCGAATGTTCTTCGCCTCGATCGTGGTGATCTCGGCCGACGGGTCGATCGCGGCGTTCAGCCCCGCCTCATTGAACACCGTCAGCATCTGCCGGCCTTCCTCGGCGGTCATGTCGCTGAACTCGAAGCGCGTCAGCGCGCCCCAGCGTCGCTGCTGGCAGCCCATCAGCGTGGTCGCCCCGATCAGCAGGGCTGCGCCGATCAGCAGGCGTGCCCGGGAACCGTCCGTCATCCGTCCGTGGAGTCGCGTGTTCATCGGGTGCCATCTTCCCCGGCATCGCCCCGGTTCACAACCATGATCTCCTCCAGCGGCTTGCGCGAGAGCTTCGGCACCGTCGCGCCGTCCGCCGGGTAGCCGACCGGGAGCAGCAGGAACGGGCGCTCGTGGTCGGGGCGACCGAGCACCTGCGACAGGAACTTCATGGGGCTGGGCGTGTGTGTGAGCGTGACGAGCCCGGCGTGGTGGATGGCTGAGATGAGCATCCCCGTCGCGATGCCGACGCTTTCCTCCCGGTAGTAGACCATGCCGCCGTCGTCGGTCTTGGCGAGCTGGAACACGATGATCAGCCACGGGGCGATCTCGAGGAACGGCTTATTCGAGTCCGTCCCGAGCGGAGCCAGGTCGGCGAGCCACTTCTCCGTGGCGCGGCGCTCGTAAAACTCGCGCTCCTCGGCTTCGGCCGCGTCGCGGATGTCCTTCTTCAGCCCCGGATCGTTGACACACACGAACCGCCACGGCTGCTTGTGCGCCCCGCTGGGCGCGGTGCCACCGGTGCGCACGATCCACTCGATGGTGGCGCGGCTGACCGGCTTGTCCGAGAAAAACCGCACCGACCGGCGCCGGTCCATCACCTCGAAGTACCGCTTCGCCGCCTCTTCGGTGGTCCCGTCGGGCCGGTACCAGTCGTGGGAAACCTGCGGCAATTCCGGAGGCAGGTCCATGGAATCCAGGCGCGAGGGCGAGTGAGAGGAAGGATCGGGCGTCGCTGCGGTCATGTTCGCTCCTGTGCGTGTCCTCGGCGGCGGCCGACAGGACACCAGAGGGGAGAAGAAGCCGATTATGCTGTTTTGTGACGCATTGGACCAACCGCCCCCCCCAAGATGGAGAAATGACCGTGCTGCGAGCGTGTGTGATGATGATGGCGGTGCTGGGGACCGGAGCCGTTACCACCGCGCAAGACGGCGCGATGCAGGCGGAATCAACAGTTACACCCGCCTCGGAGAACGCGGCGCTGCACTACT
>CAXAVQ010000009.1:0-17523 GCA_963971985.1 uncultured bacterium | reverse complement strand
GGCGGCGGGGCTCGGCAGGGAAGTCGTCCTCGTCGGGTGCGGCGATCGCCTGGAAGTGCGAGACCGCTCCAGTTGGAAGAGCGGGGATGAGGCTCGTCTGAGCTCGATCCCCGAGCTGCTCCGCAAACTGGAGCAGCGGGGCAAGGACCTGGGCTGAGCCCGGGTGACTGACGGGGCCGGAAACGGCGCAGTCAGCATTGAACGGATTCGCTTCGGCCGGAGTTGTGCGCGGCCGAGCAGGTACGAGCGACGCGAACGGATTCGCCCGCCCGTGGAGAAGCAACGGATCGGTCGCCCCGCACGGACGCGGAGCGAACTCAGGACGCGCACACGCGATCGGGCGTCCTGACCTCCGCTGCCACACCCTCCGCGGGTCTCTCGAACACCTGCACAACGGATCGGCCGGCCACCACCGACCGATCCGATTTCCAGCGGGCCGGCTTTCTCTGCGAGGGGGTCGGCCCGCACCGGACACCACTGCGGCACAGTGCCCACCACCACAGATGCCGCACCTGCGACCCGTCGCGCTTACGCGCGACGGGTTTTTTTATCCCGGGTTTTTTAGTTCCCTACCCTGCCGGATGTCATCGAGTCGGCACACGAGCGTGTGACGCACACCGGCGGGATCCGAGAAATCGAGATCGACCGACCCGCGCAACTCGAATTTCGCGAACCCTCGGACAAGCTGTGTGCCGACCCCTTCGACCCTCGGTGCTTCGACCGATGGCCCCCCGCGTTCGCTCCACACAATCCGCAGTTCCATCTGACGGTTGGTTGAGTCGCGGAGCCTATCCCACTCGATCCGCACGACTCCCTGTGGGACCTAGAGCGCGCCGTACTTCATGCTGTTCGAGACGAATTCCTGGAGCACCATCGCCAGGGGCGTCGCTTGGTGAGCCGGGATCAGCACCTCGGGCCCTCGTGGCTCCATGCGACCGGGCACGTCCGCAGGGGTGATGTTCTTGATGATCTCGCCGATTTCGAGCGGTTCCCAGCGTGACTCGGAGAGCATGGCGTGGACCGACGCCATGGAGCGGACGCGGCGCGCGATGCCGTCGGCGTACGTGCGGACGTCGGTCTGCTCGTGCGTGCCCATCTCGATCAGGCTCAGCAGGCCGCCGAGCGCGTTCTTGACCCGGTGGTCGAGTTCGGTGAGCAGGCGCTGCTGCTGGGCGTTGACCTCGCGAAGGCGTTCGTCGGCGACGCGGCGTTCGGTGATGTCCTCGGTCAGCATGACGACCCCGCCGATGGCGCCGCCCTCGATGTACCACGGGCGAACGTCCCAGCGCAGCCACTGCACGCTGCCGTCCGCACGTTCGAACCGGTCTTCTTCTCGGGCGATCGTTTCACCCGCCAGGCAGCGTCGGTGGATCTCCTTCCACTCATCGGAGACTTCCGGGAACACCTCGTAGTGGCTTTTTCCGACGACGCTTTGCCCCTCGATGCCGTAGTCGGTCATCCAGCGCCGGCTCACCGCGATGTAGCGGAGATCCCGGTCGAACATGGCCACGGAGGCGGGCGCACGCTCGATGAAGATCTCGAGCATCGTGTTTGTTTCACGCAGTTTCTGTTCGGCGCGCCTCTGGCTCGTAACGTCGCGCTGCGTGCCCCAGATCCGTGTCAGCCTGCCGTCTTCGACGATACCGACCGTGTTGTTGCTGAACGTCACCGGCGTGCCGTCCGCCTTGACCTCGTGCGAGACCAGATCACTGATCTGGTAACCCTGCCGCGCCAGGTCCGCGATGTTGCGTTGCGTTGCCTCGATCATATCGGGGTCGTTGTTGAACAACTGCATCAGGCTCATCCCGACCGAGTCCTCGGCCGCATCGCGCCCGTACATCTGGCTGAACGCGTCGTTGACCTCGGCGATGACGCCGCGCTCTACGATGAGCCGGGCCTGCTCCTCGGGAGGCAGATCGACATCGATCGGGGGATCGACCTCGATGCGGAAGATCGCTTCGCTCGAGTTGCGGATGAACGCGCGGTAGCGCCCTTCTGCCTCCTCGAGCTTGCGCTTGGCCAGGACTTCCTCCGTGACGTCGCGACCGACGGCCTGGTAGGCGGCGATCTGCCCGTCGGCGTTCAGGATCGCGCGATCGGTCCAGCGCTGCCATCGCACCTGCCCGTCCGCTCGCACCGCCCGGTGCTCGTTGACGACCGTTCGGTGTTCGGGTGTCGGAGCATGGATCAGTTCCATCGCGCCGCCCCGATCGTCCTCCGGGATCAACTCGATGAACCGCGTCCCGATGAGTTCTTCTCGCGAACGCCCGAAGTACTCCGCGTACGCCTGGTTCACGAACGTCAGCACGCCATCGTGATCGTAGCGGCACACCAGTTCGGTCTGGTCGTCGAGCACCTCCTGGAGGCGTTGGCTGTATTGCTCGACTTCCCACTGCTGCTCGCGCTGCTCGGTGACGTCCTTCAGCGCCCCGACGAGGCGGACCGGCGACCCGGATGGGTCCCGGATCAATGACGCCTGGTCGACGACCCGGGCGTACGTGCCGTCGGTCCGCAGCTGGCGGTATTCGTCACGCCACGAGCTCCGGTCCGACCCGGTGAACGCGATCATCCGCTCGATCACGTCGTTCGCGCCCTCAGGGTGGATGCGCGAGCGCAGCCACTCGAAGAACTGTTCACCGTCCTGCGGCTGGCCGAAGTTCCGGACCAGCGGCTCGTTCCGCCAGCAGCGACCGGTGCGCAGGTCCAGGTCGTAGATCCCGTCGAGCGAGACCCGTCCGATCAACTCGAAGCGATCGGCGCTCTCGCGCAGCGCCCGCTGGGCGTCCACCCTGTCGGTGATGTCGCGATACACCAGGACCATGAAGGGGTGGTCCGTGTCGGGGCCCTCGACGGGGACCGTATCCACCTCGGTCACATAGCGCTCACCGCCCGATCGGTACTGAACACACTGGAGGGTTCGCGTTCTCCGATTTGATATGGCCTCGCTGACTGAGTCGCCGCCGGTCGCGCCGTCCCCGTGCAGCACCAGTGGAGAACGGCCCAGGAGTTCCCCTTCGGTTCGATCCGACATGGCGCAGATCGAGTCGTTGGCGAACACGATCTCGGGGTGCGGCACGAGACGCACGATCAGGACCCCGTCACGGCTGTTCGCGACCGCTGCCTCGAAGAGTTGCAGACTGGCCTGAACCGCGCGCAGTTCTCCCAGATCGAAGACCGACTCACCCTCGTGGTCCGCGCTCGCGAGCACGACGCGGCTGTCCCCCTCAACCGCGCCGAGCCCGTCGATTCGGGCGGCGCTCTCGATCAGGCCTCGGAAGCGGTCCGAGAGCCGCGATGTTTCTCGCTGCTGTTCCAGCGACTGACGCCACTGATCGTGCAAGCGGCGCGTCGCCGGAACGATCAGGAACAGCGCCTCGACGAGCAGCAGTCCGGCGGTGACGGCGAACAGGCTCAGCGAGAACACCGACACCGCACGCGTGCTCATCCGGGCCTGGTCGAAGGCGTTCCTCGCGGCTTCCTGCAGGCCGGATCGGTATTCCTCGATGAGCGGAGCGATCCGTCCGGCGACCTCCAGCGGGTGCGCCGTCGATACCGCGCTTTCGATCTCGTCGAGCGTCGGGGTGAGCCGCTCGATCGGCGCGGTCACCGTCGGATCCAGATCTCCCTCCGAAGCGATTGTCGCGAGGATCAGGTCGTGGTGTGACCGGAGGGCTGTGAACTTCTCTTCCAGGCGGGAGATCATGACGCCGGGGAGCACCTGGTCGAACCGTGAGGTGAGCGTATGGGCGTCGGCCACCAGCTCACCGGCCCTGCCGCCCTGTTTCCTGAGCGAGTCGGCGTAGTCGACGAGCACCACCTGCTCGCGGAGCGCGGTCTGGCGGGCGATCTCGGCCCCGCAGAGCGCGGCGCCGAGCGCCAGGAACAGGCCGATGTACAGGTTCTGCAACCTGCGATGAGGCATCGAGGTCCGTCGGCCAGGTGTTCGGTTCGGATCCGGCATCGCACTCAAAGATACGCCCGCGCCACGATCAGCGCACGAAAAACCCCTCCGGCGGAGGGGTTGGGTCGCGGCTCGATGCTGACGACGATCAGGCCGAGGCGCCGGCCACCTGCGTCCGGTGCTGGCTCTCGAAGTTCTTCATGAACTCGGCCAGCTTGCGGCAGCCTTCGATCGGGAAGGCGTTGTACACGCTCGCGCGCATGCCGCCGATGCTCCGGTGGCCCTCCAGCGTCAGCAGGCCCTGCTTCTTGGCCTGCTTGCAGAACTCCTCGTCCAGTTCGGCGTTCGGCGTGGTGAAGGTGATATTCATCAGCGACCGGGCGTCGGCTTCCTGCACGTGGGCCTTGAAGAAGTCGGAGTTGTCGATCGCGTCGTAGATGATCTTCGCCTTCTCCTTGTTGTACTGGTCCACCTGGTCCAGCGAACCGAACTCACGACGGATCCACTTGAAGGTCTGGCCCATCAGGTAGATCGCGAAGGTGTTCGGCGTGTTGAAGCGGCTCTCCTTGGCGGCGTGGATGCTGTAGTCGTGCATCCGGCCGACGCGGTTCTTCGGTGCCTTCTGCATGAACTCGTCCTTGATCACGACCAGCGCCTGGCCCGAGGGGCCGAGGTTCTTCTGGGCGCCGGCGTAGACCATGTCGAAGTGCGACCAGTCGATCGGGCGCGAGAACATGTCCGATGACATGTCGCACACCTTCGGGGCCTTGCTCTTGGGCACGCGGTTGAACTGCAGGCCGTAGATCGTGTTGTTGGAGACGTAGAGCAGGTACGCCGCGTCGTCGACGTACTTGCACTCCTTGTCGGCGGGCAGGCGGGTGTAGCCCTCGTCCTTGGTCGAGCCGGCCACGTGCACCGTGCCGCCGTTGATCTTGGCGTAGTAGCCGGCTTCCTTGATCGCGTCCTCGGCCCACTTGCCGGTTTCGAGGTAGTCGCCGGTCATCCCCTCGTTGAGGAAGTTCATCGGGACCATGTCGGCCTGGGTGGTCGCCCCGCCCTGCAGGAACAGGATGTGGTGCGAGTCGGGGATCGAACCGACTTCGCGACAGTCGGCGAGCGCTTCACCGAGGATCTGATCGAACTCGGGGCCGCGGTGCGAGAGTTCGCACACACCCATGCCCGAGCCCTGGAAGTTCCACAGGTCCTGCTGGGCCTGCTTGATGACGGGTTCGGGCAGCGCGCCGGGGCCGGCAGAGAAGTTAAAGGCACGTTCGGACATCTGAGGTACCTCCGCGGATGCGATCCGGGTGATGGCGGACTTGGGTTGGCAGACAAACAGGAGGTACCGCGTTGCCTCGGCCCCTCGATTCACATTGTACGGCTTTGGGGTTACTCGATGATGGTCAAATCCACGCTCAGCACGTGCTCGTTGCCGGTGCGGATCTTGTCCATCGTGGCCTCGTCGGGCTCGGCGTCGAGCTGGATCTTGGCGCAGGCCGCCTTGGCCGACTCATAGATCACGTTCTCCATCTCCTCGATGTTCAGTTTCGCCTCGCCGATCCGCCCGATCACGTGGGCGAGCACGCCGGGCTTGTTGAGGTGGCGGACGACCAGCAGGCGGGTCGCCGCCGACTTCGAGGCCCGGTTCACCACGTTCGGGATGTCGCCGGTGTCGCGATAGACCTTGATGATCCGGACCGTCTCTTCGGCGATGGCTTCCTGGGCCTGTTCGGTCGAAGCGCCGCAGTGGTGGGTGCCGACGAACGTCACCTTGTTTGGATCGGCCTTGGCCAGGTCGATGTCGCTCGTCGAGTCGGTCGGGCTGGGCTGGTTCTGGTAGACATCGACCGCCGCACGGATGCCCTTCTCCTGCATCGCCTTGAGCAGGGCACCCTGATCGACCACGCCGCCGCGGGCCGTGTTCACGAGCGTCGAGCCGGGCTTCATCGCCGCGAGAAACTCGGCGTTGACCATGTTGTTCGTGTCGGCGGTGGCGGCGACGTGCAGCGAGACCACATCGGCCTGCTTCGCCACGTCGATCGGGTTCTCGGCGCGAGTCACGCCGAGCGCCTTCGCCGTCGCGCTGTCCAGCGAGCGCGACCACGCGACCACGGGCATGCCGAACGCGTGCGCCCGCTTGATGACTTCGCGACCGATGTTGCCGGTGCCGATCACGCCCAGCGTCCGCCCGTACAGGCCGAGGCCCTTCTTGGCGTAGCCCTTCTTGTTCCACGTGCAGGCGCGCAGGTCGGCGGTCTGGTCGGCGATGCAGCGATCGGCCGAGAGGATCAGGCCCCAGGCCAGTTCCGCCACCGCGATCGCGTTCTTGCCGGGGCAGTTCGCCACCGAGATGCCCGAAGCGCTCGCGGCGTCGGTGTCGATGTTGTCGTACCCCGCGCCGGCCCGGACCACGAGCGCCAGCTTGTTCGCCTTCTGGAAGACGTCGGCGAAGACCTTGGTCGAGCGGACGACCAGAACGTCCGGATCGTGCTCGACGACGGCGCCAGCCACCTGGTCGGGGTTGATGTCAGGGAGTGAAACGACGGTGCAGCCCATCGACTCGAGCGCGTCGATGCCGGACTGCTGGAACTTGTCGGCGATAAGAACCTTCACGGCGATCCTCCGGATCGGTTGGTTGAACGAAGAGACGGGTCGCGGAGTGTACCGCGCCGAGGTGCAGTACCGGCGTGAGGACCCGCGTCGGCTCAGGCCAGAATCAGCAGCCCCGCCCAGACGAAACTGGTCGCCATCGCCAGTACGCCGAACCACCACACCCGCGGGTCCAGGTCGTCCTCCGTGCGGCTGCCCATCGACCGGCTCAGGCGGCGGAAGTGCCTCTGCCAGAGCCACATCCCGACCGGGATCGACAGCCCCCAGACCGGCACTTGCGTACAGCCCATGCCCACGCGAGTCGTCGCCGACCCGCCGACCAGAGCGATGCCACGGAGCAAAGCGCCGAGGGCGACCACGAGCAGCCACGGCGACTGCAGCCACCAGAAGCAGGCCGACCACAGACGCAGTCGCCGTCGTGAGTTCAGAGCTTCGGGGTCTATATCCACGGTCGCGTCGTCGTCCGCCACCGGTTCGGGCTGGCGTCGGAGAGCGCTCGGTGACCGGACGCAGCCCAGGACGCCGCACACCCAGCCGACGATGACGCAGACGCCCATGCCGATCGCCACGCGCCTCGTCTCGCCCGACCCGGCGTAGCTCCCGATCGCGGCGCTGAGCACGAGGATCGTCAACAGGATCTGCGAGAGTGCCGGGTGTGGCGACTGGCGCTGGCACCACGCCTGCACGCGATCGAGATGCTCGAGAGCGTCGTCGGCGAGGTCGATCAGCGCATCACGGTTCACGGCTCGTCCGTCTTCGCGTCCGGCTCGGTCGGCTTGGCTTGGTCGGCCTTTGCCTCAGCCGCTTTGCGCCGCTCGGCGAGATATCTGCGGAGGATCGCCTGCTCGATTCGCCCTTTCCGGCGCGCGGGCACCGCGAAGCGGAGCATCAGATTGACCCGCTCAGGCTCGGGGAGGTGCACCGAGACCCGCGGCTCGACGGAGAGGGCCTCGATGCCCTGCGTCTTGCCGATCTGTTCCATGTTCTTCTGAGCAGTATCCAGATATCCGTCGCACTCCGCCCGCGCTGCGGCGATCAGGGCGTGCTCTGCCGCGACGAGGTCATCGGTGATCTTCAGTGGCACGACGAGCGAGTGCAGCGCGTAGCCCTCGGTCGCGGTCTCGTTGATCACGGCCTGCGAGAGGAACATGCTGTTGGGCAACTGGATCGTCCGTCCGGTCGACTGGTGCGCGTTCGGGCCCGGGCCGATCTCGAAGATCGTCGTGGTCAGCAGGGTCGTGTCGAACACGTCGCCGCGGATGCCGTTCACTTCGATGCGATCACCGATCTTGAACGCGTGCGACCCGGTGCGCAGCAGCGAGCCGCTGAGGCACATGATCAGTTCCTTGGTCGCCAGCACGATCGCCGCGGCGACCGCCAGAACCGAGATCGCCACCGCCTTGATCTCGCTGCCCCAGATGACGATCACGCCGATCAGCAGCAGGCCGATCATCAGGTTCCGCACCGATGCCAGCAGGCGCCGACGGTGTTCGGACGGCACCCGATCCGAATCCACGATCGAACGCACGATCGCCCAGCGCAGCAGCACGACCACGCCGATCAGCGCGAGGGTCGCGATCACATCGCCCGAGAACCGCCACGATGTGACGTCGTTCAGATACGCAGATAGCGAATCGCTCAGGTCTCGCGTGACCGGTAGAGCGACGCCGGAATCTGGGGCGTTGCTATTAGTCAAGGGTGTGCACCAACAGACCGCTGCGCAGCTTCGGCTCGAACCACGTGCTCTTCGGCGGCATGATCTCGCCGGCGTCCGAGACCGAGGTCAGCTGCTTGATCGTCACCGGGTGCATCGCGAACGCCACGCCACCGCCCTGGTTGACCCGGCGCTCGAGTTCCTTCGTGCCCCGGATGCCGCCGACGAAATCGATCCGCTTGTCCGTGCGAATATCGCCGATGCCGAGGATCGGCGCAAGGATCCGGTCGTACAGCAGCACATAGTCGAGGTTCCCGATCGGGTCCTCCGCAGCGCTCGGGATCGACTGCGCCGGGAGCGTGATCGAGTACCACTGCCCGTCCACGTACATCCCGAAGCACCCGGTCGTCCGCGGCTGCGGGTCGATGTCCTTCTCGACCTGCGCGATCGCGCCGATCTTGTTGATCAGTTGCTCCGGCGTCAGGCCGTTCAGGTCTTTCACGTAGCGGTTGTAGGGCAGGATGTTCAACTCGTCGGCCGGGAACAGCACGCTCAGGAACCAGTTGTATTCCTCGTTGCCGGTGTGGTTCGGGTTCGCCTTCCGGCGCTCCGCCCCGGCGCGGGCGGCCGAGGCCGACCGGTGATGCCCGTCCGCGACATACGCCGCCTTCAGGTTCCGGTACGCCTCGACGTACGGCGACGGGTCCTCGATCCGCCACACCGTGTGACGCACGCCGTCCACCGCCGTGAAGTCGTACAGCGGTTCCTCTTTCACCCCCGCATCGATCATCGCCTGGATCGACGGCTCGTTCTTGTGCAGCAGGAACACCGGGCCCGCGTTCGCGTTCAGCGTCAGCACATGGCGCGTCCGATCGTCTTCCTTCTCCTGACGCGTCTTCTCGTGCTTTTTGATGACGTTGGTGTTGTAGTCGTCGATGTGGCAGCAACCGACCACGCCAGTCTGTGCCAGCACCCGCCCGCCGAGTTCCGGCGCGAGCGTCATCTCCTGTCGGTACAGGTAGAGGCTCGGCTCGCCCTCGCGGACAAGGATCTCGTCGTCGATGAGTTTCTGAAAGTTCTTCTTCGCCGTCTCGTAGATCTCGTCCGCGTACGGGTCGCAGTCCGCCGGCAGATCGATGTCCGGGCGCACCACATGCAGGAACGAACGCGGCTTGCCCTCCGCCAGTTTCACCGCCTCTTCCCGGTCACACACGTCATACGGCACCGAGGCCACCTCGGATGCGAGTTCGGGCGTCGGGCGAAAGGCTTGAAACGGGTTGACTCGGAGCATCGGCGATTCCTTCTTCAGCATCTCTATGAGAACAGTCGGATCGGGATCATACCGATGACGACGCCTCCCACGCACGGCTATGCTGCCCCGAAAGGAGCCCGCCCGTGCCAATCCCGACGAGATCAGCCTCATTTCTCCTGTTCTGCCCGCTGCTCACGCTCGCGCCCCACGCAGCGGGTCAACCCGCCGACCAGCCGCCGGCCCCCGAGATCCGCGACGGCCTCGAGTACTTCGTCCCCGATCGACGCGACCTCCAGGCCGAGTACGAAGACCTCATCGTCGATCGCGTCAACACCGGCTCCCTCGAACGCTGGCACGAACTCCTCGGCTCCCAGCCCCACCGCGCCGGCACGCCCGGCGACCGACGCGTCATCGAGATCATGTCCCGGCAGTTTCGGCGCCTCGGGATGGAGGTCGAGGTGCAGGAACTCGACCTCTACCTCGCCGAGCCCGTCAGCGCCAGCCTGACCATCACCGCCGGCCCCGATGTCGCCGAACCCATCGACCTCCTGGTCACCGAGCCCGCCATCGAGGAAGACTGGTACACCAGCCGACAGGAGTACGCCCTCGGCTGGAACGCCTACTCCGGCTCCGGCGTCGCCGAAGGCGAAGTCGTCTACGCCAACTACGGTCGCAAAGAAGACTTCGCCAAACTCGCCGAACTCGGAATCGACTGCACCGGCAAGATCGTCATCGCACGCTACGGCGGCAACTTCCGTGGCTACAAGGCGAAGTATGCCGAAGCAGCCGGCGCCGCCGGCCTTGTCATCTTCACCGATCCCAAGGACTCCGGCTTCGTGCGCGGCCCCGTCTACCCCGAGGGCGGATACGCCAACGAGCACTACATCCAGTGCGGCTCGATCCTCACCCTCGACTACACCGGCGACCCCCTCACGCCCTTCGTCGGGGCCACTGCCGACCTCGACCCCGCCCAGCGCCTCGACCCCGACGAGGTCGCGCTGCCCACCATCCCCGTCCAGCCCATCGGCTACGGCGCCGCCGAGAAGATCCTCTCGCGGATGAGCGGCCCGGAGGTTCCCAACGATCGCTGGCAGGGCGGCTTCGACTTCCAGTACCGCCTCACCGGCGACAACGACCTCCGCGTCCGCGTCGAGGTGCAGCAGAAGCGGGGGATCTATCGCACCGCCAACGTCTTCGGCACCATCGAGGGCGCACGCTGGCCCGACGAGTTCATCGTCATCGGCGGCCACCACGACGCCTGGGTCCACGGCGCGTCCGACCCCCTCGCCGGGCTCATCTGCGTCATGGACCTCGCCCGTGTCTTCGGCCAACTCGTGCAGGACGGCTACCGGCCCGCACGCACGATCGTCTTCGCCGGCTGGGCCGCCGAGGAGTACGGCATCATCGGTTCTTCCGAGTTCGTCGAGTCCAGCCTCGACCGCCTCCGCGGGGAGCCGGGCAGCGCCGCCGGCTGCGTCGCGTACATCAACCTCGACATGGCCGCGATGGGCCCGTACTTCAACTCATCGAGCTGGCCCGGCTTCAAGGGCCTCATCGCCGACAGCGCGAAGGTCGTCCCCCAGGCCCGCGACCCCGGGATGACCGTCCACGAACTCTGGACGCAGATGTCCGGGCGCGACGCCACCGAGCCGCGCATCGGCACCCTCGGCGGCGGCTCCGACCACGTCGGCTTCCTCTGCCACGCCGGCATCCCCTCCATCTCAGTCGGCGCATCGGGATCGAAGGGCACCTCGTACCACTCGCTCTACGACACCCTCGACTGGTACAAGCAGGTCGTCGGCGAGGACTACGAGTCACCGATGATGGTCTCGCGCATGGCCGGCGTTATCGTCTCGCGTCTCGCCGGCGCCGACCTGCTCCCCACCCAGCCGCACCGCGTGCTCGACGAGGCATCGTCCGCACTCCGCGGCATCGGTGGGGGCCAACTCCCCGACCGCGCCCTCGGGCAGGCCGAAGCCATCCAGGAGCGCCTCGCCAAACTGTCCAACCGCCTCAACAACCGTTCCACTCGGCTTGTCGCGACACTCGAGAACGGCATCCTCGACCCCCGCCGCGTCAACGCCCAGACCCGCTGGACCGACCTTGCGTGGACCCCCGAAGCCGGACTCCGTGAACGCCTGTGGTTCCGCAACCGCTTCGTCGCGCCCGACGCGACATCGGGCTACGCCTCGTGGGCGCTCCCCGGTGTCCGCTACGAAGTCGAAATGGCCGAGAGCCTCCGCCTCACGGACGCGCTCGCCGACCTCGAAGCCGTCCTCGACCGCATCGAAAAGGCCCTCAGCGGATTCTGAGTTGATGCTTCGTGTGGCATGGTCGCCCCTTGAGGCGACTATGCCGACTCCCTTCCTTCTCCCCTCGCGGGAGAAGGTGGACGCGAAGCGGACGGATGAGGGGGCGGTCCGAATCTTCCGACGATCACAAGAACGAGACGCTTACCCCTCGTACCCGTTCTCCCCGAGCACTCGCTCGAAGATCACCAGGTTCGTCGCCAGATCGTGGTCGTAGCGCACGCCCGTGATGTCGTAGCCCTCGGCGATCGAGAACTGCAGCACCGAGCGCACCGTGTTCGGCACCTCGAACCGGATCGAGCGATACCCCTCGGTCTTCGCCCAGTCCGCCGCGGCGACCAGCAGCTGCGTCCCAATGCCCGCGCGACGCATCTCCGGAACCACACCGACAATCCAGCCCTGATGGGTGGTGGGGCGCAGTTCCATACCGATGTAAAAGCCAACCGCGTCGTTCTCGATGCGCGCAACCTGAACCAGCACGTTCCGCCGACTCTGCAGGTGACGCTCGATCCAGTCCTGGCTGCGCTCAGGGCGGAAGATCGAGTTGTACAGATGCGTGATCGTGTCCAGATCGGTGGGATTGATCCTGTCGATTGTTGCGTCTGCCATACCCGACCCCCTTTCACCGGATCGTCTCGACCGGTTGTCTATCGTCCGGGTCGCGCTCCAAAGTCAAAACGCCACCCGGTCACGCTCTTATTCGCAGAACACCGCGCCGAAGTTTCGGAAAGAGCGAAAACCGCAGCGTCCAATAACGGATACTTCGGTTCTTTGGGCGAAGTTCGGTCCAATCGAGAACCGGTCGCAACCCGCCCGGTCCTTTCTTGGTGGGACGGGCATCTTGTCCGTCCATTTTCTTCCCGGTGGGACGGGCATCTTGCCCGTCCATAAAAACCTCACTCCTTCGCCCGCGAGATGTAGCTGCCGTCGTCCGTGTTGATCCGCAGCGTCTCGCCCACCGTGATGAAGTCCGGCACGCGCGTCTTCAGCCCGGTCTCCATGACCGCTTCCTTCTGCACGTTCGTCACCGTCGCGCCCTTCACGCCCGGCTCGCAGTCCTGCACCACCAGGTCCACCGAGCCCGGCAACTCGATCAGCAGCGGCGTCTCGCCGTGGAACAGCACCGTCGCGGTCCCGTTCGGGCGCAGGAACAGCATCGAGTCGCCCGCCGTGTCCTTGGTCATCGTGAACTGATCGAACGAGTCCGAGTCCATAAAGATGTACCCGTCGGCATCTTCATACAGGTATTCGCAGGTCCGCCGGTCCAGCGTCGTCGCCTCGACCGTGTCGGACGAGCCGAACCGCTTCTCGATGTACCCGCCCTGCTTGACGTCCCGCATCTTCACCTGCGCGTACGCCGGGCCCTTGCCGGGCTTCACGTGGTCGTACTTGGTCACCACCATCAGGCGACCATCCAGGTTGACAGCGACGCCGGGGCGAAGATCGACAGCTTTCACAGCAATAACCTCTAGAAAACAAGGGAACCCGAGCCCGCTCGGGACGGGCCGCACATGGTATCCGAACCCGACAGCGCCCGCCTCACGCGGAGTGCCCGCTCAGCCGGCCTTCCTGGCGCAGTCGTCGCAGGTCCCGAACAGCGTGATGTGGTGGGCCCGCAGCGAAAAACCCCTCGGGAGCATTCCCTTCATATTCCCCGGGCAGCCCTCCACATCGAACACCCGCTCGCAGGAGTCGCAGCGGAAGTGGTGGTGGTGATGCTCCGCCGCCGACCGGTGCTCATAGCGCGGCGGCTCACCCGGCAGCTCCACCGCCACCGCCTCGCCCTCCTCGACCAGCAGGCTCAGCGTCCGGTACACCGTCGCCATACCCAGCTTCGGCACCTCGTCCTGCGCAAGCCCGAGCAATTCCTGAGGACTCAACGGGCGCCCCGCCCCGGCAAGGACATCACGAATCGCCTGGCGTTGTGGAGTCGTGCGGCTCATGGGGGGATGATAGCGGCTTTCGCCGAAAATTAGAGCCCAATCGCGCAAGCGATGGGTCCCAAGCATCCGGCCGCGAATGCCCAGACCGGACGCCGGGTGCCGGGGTCTAGCCCGACAAAGTCGGGCGTAGGCCCCGCGGAACGCAGCGAGGCGCGCCATCCCCGGTAGACCCGCCGGAGGACCTTCCACGATGAATCGAGCGATTATCCTCGCCGCAATCACCGTCCACCTGTTCGCATCACTATGCAGCGCCGAGGGCGCTTTCGCCGTCACCGTCCAGGCGGTGAACCCGGAGATCACGGTGCACCGGGCAGTCGGCTTGCACGTGACGATCGAAAACGTGTCGGACGAAGCGTTTTTTAAGAACGCCGACGACTTCCTGACGCCACCCGCCGGAGCAAACGTTGCTGAACCGTTCGTCCTGCCCGGGCACTACAGGGCCCAGCTCGTGATCACCCGACCGGACGGGAGCACGCTGTACACCGCTCAAACAAAGGGGAGATATCTGTGGATCCTGAGCGAGCGTTCGTACGCCGTGCTTCTACCGAACGAATGCATCAGCTGGGACCTGCTGCTAGGTGTCGCCTGGGATCAGGAGCCGTCGCCGGTACAGATCTTCACTTCGCCCGGCGAATACACCATTAAAGCGGTCGTCCATTCTTTCTTTGGGATCTCGGAGTCGAAACCCGTGCGGATTGCCGTATCGCCGCCGCGCTCCCCCGAGGAGCACCGAGCATGCGAGTTGTTCGAGCTGCTGCCAAGCGACCATCAGTTGTTGATGTACGTGCCGAACAAGACGTTTCAACCCACAGGGCAGTACGAGGAGGATCCTGAGTTGCTGCGTTCCGGCGTCCTGGTCCTGCTGGCAGCACAGGAGCCCGCGACGGCTTACCGAGAGTATGCGAGGCTCGCGATCGTGCAACTGGGTTTCAGCGACTTGGTTTGGTACCACCTCATGACCCAGCTAAGCGATGAGTTCAATCCTCCGGTAGACCTGCCGGACAAAGCGCATCGACTTCTGGCCGACGTCCGCGCATTAGCGTCGCAGGCGGCCGCGCCAGAACTGCACGAGCCTGCGAAGCGCCTAGAGGAGAAAATCAGGCAGGAAATGCAGAGCCTTGGCATCGAGTAGCATCCGACCCAACCCACCCATCAAGGAGATGCCATGATCCACTCCACCACCCCGACCCTCGAAGGCCAGACCATCACCCGCTACCACGGCGTGGTCACCGGCGAGGCCATCCTCGGCGCCAACATCGTCAAGGACTTCTTCGCCGGCATCCGCGACGTCGTCGGCGGCCGCTCCGCCGCCTACGAGAAGGAACTGGCCAGAGCCCGCGAGATCGCCTTCGAGGAAATGTCCTACCGCGCCCAGTCGCTGGGCGCGAACGCCATCGTCGGCATCGACATCGACTACGAAACCCTCGGCCAGAACGGCGGCATGATGATGGTCAGCGTCAGCGGGACCGCGGTGAGCGTGTGAGGCGATCAGGCAACGGGTTCTTAGACTTGGGTGCCGGGGTCTAGCCCGACAAAGTCGGGCGTAGGCCCCGCTTGGCCGCAGAGGCCGGGTGAAAGCGACTAGAGTATCGCGGCGTGACTCGACCAAGAACTAAACTTCGTGTCTTGCGAGCCGCCGCCTGCGCGATCGTGCTGTTGTTCGTACTGATTGCGGGCGGGTTGTTCTTCTCACTTCATTCAGAGTTCAAGTTTGGAAAACTGAGAGGTTGGCCTGCGGATACAAGAGTCAGGATGTCGATCTCTGGTGGGTTCTCGGCACCGTATGAGGTTGTCCGGTGGGTTTGGTTCGAGGAGGCGAGAAGCACCGTAGATCGCATGGTCTCGTCGAACGAAAGCGTGACCAGCCGTTCGATTGTGGGGGTGTTCGGACAGCCAACCAAGGTGCTTTCAAGGGATATTGTTTGGATGTCTCGTTTCTCCACCGAAGTCACTTGCGGAGACTTGGAACAGAAAACGCGTTACAGCACCGGTCCATTCGAGTTTGATGGTGATGAGCGTACGCTTGGCCTCGACGAACTACGCGAGCTTAGCCTTGCTCGCACATACCAAGCGTCTGAACTCGCAAGAGCCCAGCGCACTGCGTATTCAGTTTCGTCTGCTGCAGACGCCGATCAAGTCCGTGACCTCCTGCAACGGACGGACGGTAGCGCTTACATCTACGCAGTCGAAGACCTGCTCGGCCACGGGGACATCGGGGTAAGCCACTCTGCGGTTTTCTTCTTTGATGTCGAGGGTCGGTTTGAGCTGCTGGTCTACCAAGAGTTGGTTCCGGGCTACTTCAGCGAATAGGCGATTGGAGGGCGAATGCGCAGCGCCCCCTCACCCCTTCGCACTCACCGTCAAATCCAGCTTCGTCCCATCCGCCGGCTTCCCATCGTTCGGCGCCTGCTGCGCCAGCTTGCGCACCCGGTGCTCGCTCCAGTCGCTCACCAACAGATCCGGGCTGTCCGGGCCGTCCTTCACCGACAGGATGTCGTACACATTGTCACGCTGCGCCGGCAGGAAACCCGCCTCGCGGATGAGTCTGCACAGCACCGGCTCGTTCAGGCAGTAGGTCGTCCCCGCCGACGACACCACATTTTCCTCCATCATCACGCTGCCCATGTCGTTCGCGCCGTACATCAGCCCCAGCTGCCCGATGTGCGGCCCCATCGTCACCCAGCTCGAACCGATCGAGTACACATTGTCCAGCATCAGCCGGCTGACCGCCTGCGTGCGCAGGTACTCTGTCGCGCCCGCCATCCGCAGCCGGCGCCCGAACTCCGGGTGCAGGTCCTTCGTGCCCGTCCCGTCGACGTTGCCGACCACATCGCCGGGGAACTCCGCGCCGATCTCCTCAGGACGCCCCGCCGGGTCATCGCCCCACTCGCGCAGCCGACCCAGCGGCGTGTTCTCCCGCTGGAACGGCCACGAGATGAACGCCTTGTAGTGACCCCAGGTCCCGCCGGCGTCGATGTTTTTGCGCAGCGCCCGATCCTGCCACTCGCGGACAAGTCTCATGTGGTGCACGCGGTCCGCGTGCCCCTCGATGTGCCCGAACATCATCGTCGCGCTGGTGAACATGCCCAGCGAGTGCGCGACGTACATGCAGGTCAGCCACGCGTCCGCCGTGCACTTGCCCAGCCCGATCTTGCGCCTGACCGGGTCGGAGAAGATCTCGCCGCCGCCGCCGGGCAGGGAGTCCAGCCCCGCCTCGCGCAGGCGCACCATCACCCAGCGGATCTTCGCTTCGAGGTCCGCGCCGGGCGGGTCGAAGAAGTTCACGAACTCGATGAACTCCGGCGGGCTGAACGCGTGGATATGGATGTGCGGGAACTTTTCCTTGATCCCCGACAGCAGCTCCAGGTACCAGTCCAGTTCCAGGTCCGGGTTCATCCCGCCCTGCATCAGGATCTGGGTGCCGCCGATGGCGCTGAGCTCGGCGATCTTCTCGTGGATCTGCTCGTGCTCCAACGTGTACACATCGTCCTCGTGCCCCGAGCGCCGGAACGCGCAGAAGGTGCACTTGGCGGTGCAGATGTTCGTGTAGTTGATGTTCCGGTCGATCACATAGGTCCGCAGGTGATCGCCGTGGATCGCGCGGCACTTGGCATCTGCAAACCGACCCAGCATGTGCGTCGGTGCGCCATGGAGCAGCGTCAGGCCCTGCTCCGGCGTCAGACGCACCTCACCCGATGCGACGGCACTCAGGAAGCCCGGATCGATCGGGTTCGCCTCGGGCATCACCCGGGCGGAGCCGGACAGGGTCGGAGCGTCGTCAGCGGGGTGGATCATGGGACTCATTCTCGCGCGAAGCCCGCATCACGCAAGACGTGCCGGGCAGGGAAGTTCGC
>CAXAVQ010000008.1:0-18042 GCA_963971985.1 uncultured bacterium | reverse complement strand
GCGAGCCGATGCCCTCCGGCTTCCAACTGCCCAAGCAGGCTTCATTCATGCTCCCGGCATCCGATGTGCCTTTCGAGCAGGGCATGACCGAACTGCGCGAGCAGATCGCGCGCATCGATGCGGGTGAGAAGATGACCCAGACCAGCCCGCTGCTCGGCAAACTCTCGCACGACGAGTGGGTCCGGCTCCACCTCGCCCACTGCATGATGCACCTGGCGTTCATCGACTACCCGGGCGCACCGGGCCGTTCGTCGAGCGCCGCCTGAAGCCCGAAGCAGCCGCATCAGCCCTCGCCGTGGCTCGGCGGATCATCGCCCCCGCCGTCGTCACCCCCATCATCGCCTCCGCCCCCGTCTCCACCGCCGTCGCCGCCTCCATCATCTCCGCCCCCGTCGTCTCCACCGCCCCCGTCTCCGCCTCCATCATCTCCGCCACCGTCGTCTCCACCGCCTCCACCTCCGCCGCCGTCGTTCGAACAACCATCGAACCCGAAGTGCAGGAGGATCAGGTTGAGGTCGGCGAGATCGATCTCGTGATCACCGTTCACATCGCCGCCCTCGACCCCGAGCACGCCGCTCCGATCACCGAAGTTGCTGAGCAGTGCGTTCAGGTCGTTGAGGTTGACGATCTCGTCCCAGTCCGTGTCGCCGGGGCAACCCAGTTCGACGGGGGGGTCAGTGAACGCCGTGGTCACCGAAGCGACCGCGACCGATTCGTTCAGGTCGACCTTGCCGAGGAACAGTTGTATCGCGTCGAACGGCTGATCCGCGATCACCCCGAAGAACGACTGCTCGTCGTCACCCGGCGGCATGTCGATGTAGGCATCAAAGCCCTGCTGGAAGAACCGGAGAAGCATCATGGAAGAGTCATTTCGGGTGATGCCCTCCAGTTCCGCGCCGAACGCGTACACACGCCCAGAGACGAAGCGGAACCGAATGATGCCGGAGTTGATGTCCCCACCCGGTGAAACCGGATAGCCGGATTCCAGCACCTCAACCGGGCGCAGCAGATGCCTGCGCCTTCCCGGCAACTCTTCTCCGGCCGGGAACTGAATGCCGTACTCGTAATTGTTCGCGGTCGTGCGGTCGTCGATGAAGATCCGAGTGTCCTCGGCCGGATCCGCCGGATCGAGCCCCTGCAGGATCGCGATGCGCGTGTAGTCCAGGATGTTGACCGGGTGCTCTGTATCAGGCGAGTGCCCAACTTCGCCCTCCCCGAACGCCGAAAAATCCGCGTGCTCCACCTTTTCCGCGGCTTGAGCCGCCGCCGCGAGAAACGCCTCGCGATCGGTGAACACCTGGTACCCCTGTCCGAGCACCGCGCTCGGCATGGCGAGAAGCATCATCGCGCCCAGTCCACGCACGCCCCGGCGCCACGCACTCGTAAGTCGGATCTTCATCTCTGACGTCCCTTTCCGCTCTCGTTCGGGCATCGGCCCGCTCCGGGCGCGCCGGAGTCTGCGGGCGTACCCACACCGAGCGTGCGCAGACGACGCCCCACCGCAAGCGGATAACCCGCTCGCGCCGGGGGAACCAGGCGATCGCGCAGACGGATAACCTCCCGTCTTTGCCCAGGCTCTCAGCGATCAGCGGTAATCGGACCTCAGTCCACGAACGGCACGTCGCCGACGCGACCGATCCAGATCTGGCTCGAGGGCCGGTCTTCCTCGCCGTACAACTCGCCGCGCTGCGCCGTCCACATGAAGTGGCGCCCGTCATCCGAGAAGACCGGCAAGCCGTCGAAGCCGTCGGCGAACGTGATCCGCTGGATGTCGTACGAGCCCGGCCCGCGATCCTCAGCGCCGAAGCCCGGCACCTCGATCGCGAACACCTCGTAGTTCATGTGCGACACCTGCGAACTCGCGTACACCAGCATCTCGCCCGAGGGGTGCCAGTAGGGGGCCCAGTTCACGTGCGTGTTGTCCGTGAGCTGGTACTCGCGCTCGATCCCCGTCACGCTCCCGTTCTCGTCGAACGCCAGATCCGCGACGAACAGCTGAAGCTGGTTGTTGCCCACCCGGTCCGACCGATAGCAGATCCGCTTCCCGTCCGGGCTGAAGAACGGCCCGCCGTCGTACCCGTCGGCCTCGACCGCGCGCACTTCCGTTTCGTTCTCCAGGTCGCGGATCCAGATATCACCGACCCCGGTCTCCGGGTCCACCTGGCAGTACACGAGGTGACGCCCGTCCGGCGACAGCGCGCACTCGGCCGTATACCCGCCCGGCTTGGCGAACATCACCGTCGGCTCGTACTCGGTGGGCAGGAAGTCGAGTTCCTCGGTGACCTTCGGCTCGTCGCGATAGTCGTCGTAGATCTCCTGCACGACGCGCGTGACCACTTCCATCTCCACCGGGAACGCCCAGCGGTAGCGTGAGCTCCCGCGCTGGTAGCCCGCCGAGTCATCCGCCGACGGCTCCACCAGCGTCGAGCCAAACAGGATCCGCCACGGCTCGCCGGGGAAGAACCAGCCGCAGGTGTTCGCTGATCCGGGAGGCGAAACCTCGATCGGCTCATCCATGCCCGTCACGTTCCCGTCCGCATCGAAGGTCAGCGCGGCGACGTACATCCCGTAGTTCGCGTGCCCGCCGCCCGGTCCGCTCCCGTAGAGCGCGCGGGGCGAGCCCTGGAAGATGATCCACTTCCCGTCGTGCGAGAAATACGACTCGCCCGCGCGGCTGAACCGCTCCTCATCGGTGATCTGCACCGCGTCGACGATGAACACGTCCTCGCTCGCGGGTCCCGATGCCGCGACCGGGTCACGCTCCGGAGCCGGACCCGTCCGGTACAGGTTGTGCGTGATCGGGTCGTACCACCCGCTGTCGACCTTGATCAGGCGATCGCGGATCTCCTGAGGCAGGTCCGCCGGCAGCCCGTCGTTCGGCGCATCGGCTTCGCCCTCGGGCGCACCATCCTTCGGGTAGACCTCGTGGGTCACCGGGTCGTACCAGCCGCTGTCCGTCTCGATCACCCGCGCGCGGACCTCGTCCGGCAGGCTCGCCGGGGGCTCACTGCCCGAGCCTTCCGACGCGTCACCGGTGTCGTTGGAGGTCGGCTCGACGACCGAATCTCCGCCCGCACCCGAGTCGGCCGGCGCGTCTGCATCACACCCGCCCAGCACGAGCGCAAGAGAGCAAAGGGATCCGGCGACCAGTCGGAGAGCAGAAACGTCGAGCATAGAGCTGTACCTGTGGCAGAAAGCGGGTTGAAAATGACGCGTATCGGAGGAGAAAACGCGTGGCCCCGCCCCGTCGATCCGCGATCTCGGGGCAAGGGGGATATGGTAGCCCTCCATGCCCGATCCGACCTCCCCTCAGCCATCCAAGCCGGGCCCAGAAACGACTGGCGGCTACTGGTTCTCGCCCGTCGACCCCTCGCGCCCCATGGCCGACCCGCGCACCGCTGCGCCCCGCCCCGGCGTGCCGCCCTTTCCCCAGCTCGACATCATCTATCAGGACGACGACGTCGCCATCGTCAACAAGCCCTCCGGCCTGCTCAGCGTCCCCGGCAAGGGCTGCGAGGACGACCCCGCCAAGGCCGACTGCGTCGCCACACGCATCGCCGTCAGCATCGACCACGCCAGCGGCCCGCTCACCGCCCACCGCATCCACATGGACACCTCAGGCATCCTCGCCATCGGCCTCAACAAACAGGCCCACCGCCACCTCTCCATCCAGTTCCAGGACCGCCACGCCCGCAAGACCTACATCGCCCTGCTCGACGCGCGCGAGCCCGGCACCTTCGACCGCCTCCCCGTCGGGCGCGAGGGCCTCATCAACCTCCCCATCCGCGCCGACCTGAACGACCGCCCGCGCCAGATCCACGACCCGAAGCAGGGACGCACCGCCCGCTCGCAGTACTCCGTCCTCAGTCACGAAACCCTCGACGACGGCACGCCCTGCATCCGCGTCGAGTTCAAGCCCATCACCGGACGCAGCCACCAGCTCCGCGTCCACTCCGCCTTCAGCCACATCAAAGACGGCCCCCACGGCGGCGGCGGCCTCGGCGCACCCATCATCGGCGACCACCTCTACGGCGAGCGCCTCCCCGACTGGCGCCTCATGCTCCACGCCCACACCCTCGAAATCAGCCTCCGCGAGGGCGAACAGCCGCGTCTGTTCGAGGCGTCGGTCCCGTTCTGATCCGGAAGGATCTGGCTCCCTCTCCCCTTGCGGGAGAGGGCCGGGGTGAGGGGTTCGCACCGAAGGTGCGACGATGCGATCCGTGTGGCATATTCAAACTCGTTTGAGCATGCTTCAGATAAATCCCCCGGAACCACAACCCCTAGTCTTCCGTATCCCCACCCGGAAGAAGTTAAACCATGCCCGCCGTCCCCAAACGATTCATCATCACCTATCTGCTCGCGTTCGCGTTGCTCTGCGGAGGTGGCTTCTGGGCGACCGGTCGAATGCTGGGCGCTCACTGGTCACGTCTTCCGACCGAGCCGTTGAGGAGGACTCAGCCGTTTTTCGAGACTGTCCACGTGCTTTTCTTTCTCCCTCGTGAGGGCGAAGAACTTCGGTTGATCGCCGCCGATGACGAAGAGATTGTCCGGATCGATGGATTCGTTGACGGAGACGATCGTTACATCGCGATGATCTGGATGAGCCATCGGCAAAGATTTGAGGTCGTAGCGCCGTTCGTCTACGCGAAGCACTCGATGGTCTTCCCGTACGGAGAGTTCTTCACTCCAGATACTGTCATCCCAGACGCAGATCGAAAACGAGCGGAACGCCTGCTTTACGAGAAGGCCCGCACGACGTTCGACATGGGGCATTTCACTCAATCGGAGATTGTCTTCCCGGTCCCGATCGACGACTTTTCAAGTGCACGCGGCGCTCAGATCTCCGAAGGCATCGAAACAATGATTCCGGTGTGGCTCATCCCAATCCTCTTCGCCTTCATCCCATTCCTCACCGCATGGATCGTGACCATCGCCACAACACGCCCCAACCCCAACCCCGCGTGATCACCCCTCGGCCAACACACTGATCCGCAAGATCTCCGCCACCGACCACGCCTGCGCAATACACCCCTGCTCCAGCCGCGGCTCGTCCCCGTCGCTCACCTCGCAGATCTGCCCCAGACACCCGCTCGTCATCGTCGCGATCAACGGCTCGATCATCCCCCGCGCCTTGCGCTTCGCGTCATCGCTGAACCCGCCCACGCGCAGCACCGCCTCCGCCATCGGGCCGATCAGCCACGGCCACACCGTCCCGTTGTGGTACGCATCGTCGCGACTCATCATGTCGCCCGTGAAGTGAGCCCGGTAGCGCCGGTGATCGCGCGACAGCGTCCGCAGCCCCATCGGCGTCAGCAGCTCGCGCTCGCACACCTCGACCACGCGCCGCTTCGCCTCATCATCCAACGGGCTGTGAGGCAGACTCACCGCAAACAGCTGATTCGGGCGCATCTCGTCCGTCGCCTCCCAGCCGCCCTTTCCATCCGGACGCAGGCAATCGATCAGCCCACCCCCCGGCCCGCCGAGAAACGCATCGTTGAACGACTCGCGCACCCGCTCCGCCATCGCCTCCAACTCATCCGCCCGCTCCGCATCCGCCCCAACCGCACGCATCGCTTCCGCCGTCGAACGCAGCGCGTTGAACCACAGCGCGTTGATCTCCACCGCCTTCCCGTGCCGCGGCGTGAACACCTTCCCGTCCCGCTTCGCGTCCATCCAGGTCAACTGCGTCGTATCGTCCCCCGCGAACACCAAACCGTCCGCCTCGTCCACGCCGATGCCGAACCGCGTCCCCCTCGCGTACCCCGCGATGATCTCCAGACACGCCGGCAGCAGCTCCTCCCGGTACCCGCGCTCATCCCCGCTCGCGCGAAGGTACTCGGCCGACGCGTGATGGAACCACAGTGACGCGTCCACCGTGTTGTAGTGGGGCGCCCCGCCGTAATCATCGAACCGGTTCGGGATCATCCCATCCGACACGTGGCGCGCATAGGTCCGCAGCGTCGACAGCGCCTCCCCGTGACGCCCCGTCACCAGCAGCAGCCCCGGCAGCGCGATCATCGTGTCCCGCCCCCAATCCGCGAACCACGGGTACCCCGCGATCACGCTCATGCACGATTCACCATCCACCATCCGCTCCACCAGAAAGTCATCGCTCGCCACCGCCAGTGCCCGCAGGTCATCATCCCCAAACCGCGCTGCCAACTCCTCCAGCCGCGCCGCCCGCGATGCATCATCGAGCAAGCCCACCGGCAACGCATCGTCGTTGAACGCGATCAGCACCTCGACCGTCAGCGACTCGTCGCTCTTCGCCAACTCCGCCTCGAAATCCCCCGGCCAGTATCGCGCCTCCAGCGTCTCATCCCCCCGGTCCAGCTCGTGCGGCACCGCGATGCCCGTCTCCACCCGCCCGCGCTCGACAAACCGCGCACCCTTCGCACGCAACTCCACCCGATGCCGTGCTTCGCCCAGCGCACGTGACGCCACAAACCCATCCTCGCGAGCATCAATCTCAAGGTCCCCCGCGCCGACCTCCTCATCCAGTTTGTGAAAGTCCCGCAACAGCACCGGCATCCCAACCCGCAACCCGATCGCCCCCGCCTTCCCCTCGCGCGTCACCGTCACGCGCATCGCCGCCGTGTTCTCCCGGTATCCCACCGCCAACTCCCGCTCGACGCGCCACCCCTCCCCGCGCGACTCCCAGCGCACCCGGTCTCCCTGCTTCTCAAACCGAAGCGGAACCCTCCGCACATCGATGCCATCAACCTCAACCACCGGCTCGCCCACCGTCGCCACCCGGTCCACCGGCGGCGTCGCCGCGGCGTTCAGCAGCCCGTGGTACCGCCTCCCGGGAAACCCATCGCAGCACCCCATCGCGAACCCGCCGTGCCCCGTCGGCAGCAGCCACTCCGGCCGGTGCAGCGGGACTTCCTTCTTCCCCGAGGCGACGGGATCGGCAATTTCAACAGCAAACACGGGCAGGGTCATGGCGGCTCTCTCGTCGGGTGTGAATCGGTTTCGCGTTCGAGCATACCGCCAGCCCGTATGCTGGAGCCATGACCAGCACCCACCTCGGCATCTTCCTGAGCACCATCGGCGCCATCCTCCTCGGCACCGCCGTCCTGCACGCCATGGCCAAACTCGGCGCCGCCGGTCGTCGCGCCTCCGACGCCCTATGCCGCGCGCCCCTGCTCGACCTCGCCATCACCTATTTCCTCATCCTCCCCGGCGTCGTCGGCGCGATCGTCGCCGGCTGGCTGGGCCTCGCCAGCGCGATCGCCGGCCAGATCGTCGCGCTCCAGCTCTGGGTCTGGGCCCACGAGCTCGCCCACCCCAAGGCGCGCAAGGGCCCGCGCATCGTCAAGTCGCTCAACAAGGTCATCGGGCGCTGGCGCAACCATCTCGCCCTCTGGGTCACCGCGCTGGCCGTGCCGCTCTTCTGGATCGTCCGCCTCGTCGAGATCGTCGTCTACCCGCCGCTCACCGTCCTCGTCGGCGTGCCGAAGTACCGCACCGCCGACTGGGTCAACCTCTCGCGCCACAAGTTCGAGGGCCTCGTCGGCCACGACCTCATCTGGTGCCTGTACTGCGACTGGATGACCGGCGTCTGGTCGCTCGGCTCCGAGATGCTGCGCAACATCGAATCGTTCTGGTGCCCCATCCGCTTCCACAGCGAGAAGAAGTGCCAGAACTGCCGCATCGACTTCCCCGACGTCGACGGCACCTCCCAGACCCCCGGCTGGGTCCCCGCCAACGGCACCATGGCCGAGGTCGCCGCCCTCATCGAGAAGCAGTACGGCCGGAAGCAGGAAAACTCCTGGTTCGCCCACCCGACCCGCCTCACCGTCGAAGGCAAACCAGTCTCCCAGGACCCCGCCAACTGACCGCGCCTGCGCCGTGTGCCATGGTCGCCCCTTGAGGCGACTATGCCTCTTCCTCCCTCTCCCCTCACTCGAAAGCGAGTTTGGAGAGGGCCGGGGTGAGGGGTTCGCACCGCAGGTGCGACAGGTTTGTGTGCCATGGCCGCCCTCCTCAGGCGGCTATGCCTGGTGCTCCCCACCCGCCGAATCCGCCTATCCTCTCCCCAACCATGGCCCTGCTCCTCTTCTACCTCGCCATCGCCATCGGCGTCTCGTTCCTCTGCTCCCTGCTCGAGGCGTCGCTGCTCAGCATCCCGCGCTCCCACATCGCCGTCATGACCGAGCGCGGCAGCAAGGCCGGCCAGCGCCTCCAGGTCATGAAGGACGATGTCGACCGCCCCCTCGCCGCCATCCTCACCCTCAACACCTTCGCCCACACCCTCGGCGCCGCCGGCGTCGGCGCCCAGTCCGCCGTCATCTGGGGCGAGGCCTGGGTCGGCGTGGTCGGCGTCGTCGTCACCCTCGCCATCCTCATCTTCTCCGAGATCATCCCCAAGACCCTCGGCGCCGTGCACGCCAAGCGCCTCGCCGCCTTCACCGCGTGGACCGTCCACTGGATGATCCTCATCCTCTACCCCGTGGTCGCCGCCTGCGACCGCATCTCCAAGCTCCTCGCCGGTCGCAAACAGGCGGTCCCGCTGATCAGCCGCGAGGAGATGCACAGCCTCGCCCAGCTCGCCCACGAGGAAGGCGCGATCGACCGGAACGAAGCCCGCATCCTCCGCAACCTCATCGCCCTGCGCGAGGCCACAGTCGAGCAGGTCATGACCCCGCGCACCGTCGCCTTCACCCTCCCCGCCGGCCAGACCGTCGGCCAGACCATGAGCGCCGAGCCGCCGCGCTTCGCGCGCGTCCCCATCAGCGGCGACTCCATCGACGACATCCGGGGCCTCGTCCACCGCCACGCGCTCTTCACCGCGATGGCCGAAGGGCGTCAGGACGCCACCCTCGAAGAGATCGCCCGCCCGGCGCACATCGTCCCCGAGTCCGCCAAACTCTCCACCGTCCTCCAGCAGTTCATCGAGCGCCGCGACCACCTGTTCATCGTCGTCGACGAGTACGGCAGCAAGGTCGGCATCGTCACCCTGGAGGACGTCCTCGAAACCCTCCTCGGCGTCGAAATCGTCGACGAAACCGACTCCGTCGAGGACATGCAGAAACTCGCCAAACAACTGCTCAACGCCCGACGCGAACCGCGCCCCAACTGACCATACCGCCCAGGGTGCTTTGCCTCCCTCTCCCCTTGCGGGAGAGGGCCGGGGTGAGGGGGTGGTCCGAACCTTCCGACCAATCGAAGCCGTGTGCCATGGCCGCCCTCCTCAGGCGGCTATGCGAACCCTCCAACACACGTAAGGGCCCCATCGGGTGCCGTGGTCTCGGCCGACAACGTCGGGCGAGCCCACGGCGTCCGTAACTTCACGCTTCGTGTGGCATGCTCAAGCCTCGCTTGAGCATGTCCTCTTCTCCAGAATTTCCTTGCTCCGCACTCGACCCACCGGCTAGGTTCGTTCAGCAACGACCCGAGGAGCCCCGTCCATGCCGACTCCCCACGACCTGAACTACTTCGTCATACGAATCATCCTCGCGCTGGCGTGGTTCGGCGTGTCGATGTCGGGCTTGCTCTCGCTGGCAGACCTCTCCGGCTTCCTGATCGTGCTCGGCATCGCGACGGCATCACCGGTGTTCATGGCCGCCTTGCTCTATCGGTCCATAGGTCCCCGGTACTCCGTCGTGCTGGATACCACGGTGCTCTACGCCATGTACATGCTCCACCTCTTCGCCAGCGTGGATCCCAGCGAAGACGCACTCACGATGCTCGTGTTTCTGTTCTACCCGGTCTACGCGATCGTCTTGTTGACTCTTGAGGTCGCAGCGATCGGCGTATGGAAGCACTTCCGGCGTCGATCGTCGGACGATCCGGGTGCCACGGGTTGACCCGAAGGGCAACCCGTGCCGTCCGCGCGCCCGCCGTGTGCCATGGCCGCCCTCTTCAGGCGGCTATGCCTCTTCCTCCCTCTCCCCTTGCGGGAGAGGGCCGGGGTGAGGGGTTCGCACCGAAGGTGCGACGAGCGACCACGCCTCCCCCCGAGGTGCCGTGGTCTCGACCGACAACGTCGGGCGAACCGGCGTCGACAGCAGAAGGGGGGCCCGAAGCAGGCTAGATCCTTAGCGACTTCTGCTTGCAATGACGGCTTTTCCGAAGCCGCTATGCGCGTCGCGCACGCCACCCGGCAACTTCAAATCAGGAGGTCAGTTGATGGAACTCCGGAGCTTGTCTGCAATGCTCTTCACGAACTCGCGGGTGTTTGGCACTAGGCCTAGATCCCTGGGTTCTTCGGTGCCGGACCTCTTGACTGGTTTGACTTGAGGACCTTGCGTACTCACGCCGAACGTGTAACTGGATTCGTGCCGGTCCGGGTGCTCCACCAGATGATTTCTGACGATAGTCATGGGAAGACAACTGACTGTCGGGAAACTTTTTGTTCGTTTTTTCAAGGTAATGACTCGGTGTGCGTTGTAGTAGTACATCTCAAGTTTATCTTCCATATCGACCCGCAGAAGTAGGTCTTCCTCGTCAATCGGACTGTCGTCTCCGGCATGATAGGTGGATGCAATGGCCGACTGAACCAACTTGGGTTGGCCTTTTACAGGAATGCCTAGATCAGCAAAGCTCTTTATTGTCTCCGTGCCATCTTCATTCCGGAAGACGATCCCCCGCTCATCCAGCCGGATGCTAAATTCGTTCCTATCGATAATCTTATTGTTTATGGAAATTAAATCTTTGGCCTGCTTGTTCATTCGCTGGAGACGTCTGGATATCTCGAACAGAGCTTCCTTCTCGGCGCGTGTCAGGGTCTGTGCGCGAAACGCCTGATACTCGCGAACAGCAGCGATTGCTTCGTCCAGATCCGGCGGCATTGGTTTCATGTCTCGTCCTCTACTGTGCTAGACGCCTTAGTCCATTCAGTTTACCCACAGAACTTCGAAAGTCGTGTCGTTGCCTCGACCGTTCAAGCCGGCCGAGCTGTGGACGAGGCACACCCCTCCCCCAACCCAAGCGCAATCTTCGCGCGATCCCCACACCAGTCCCCCATCATCTCCCCAGATGAGCCGATTTCCTCGATCATCCCGCGTGCCTCCCCTTCAGAGCCGTCACAGACGGACCGAAGCACCGGGTATGACCCCCCTCCACCCCGCCAACGGCTCCAGCGACCCCGCCCAGACCGTCGATACAAGTAGTGGCTCGAGCGATTCTTGCGCGCCCCGCCGACCCGCACGCCCCGTCCTCGACTGGGACAGCGCCTGGGGCGGCCACCCCGGCGCGTACGAAGCACCCGAGCACGCGGCGCTGGAAGCCCGCGACATGTTCCAGCGCGTCCTCGCCCCGTGGGCCATGGACGTGCTGAGACTGAAGGCAGCGGGGCTCGAACGGCCGACACGGCCCGACCGATCCCTGCCCGCCCTCGACGCACTCCCGCTGCGCCCCTGCGCAGCCCCGCGTCGCCGGGCCGCCTGATCAGACCGGCCGGAGGCTGGCACGCCGCGTGCGGAGCACACGGTGGAGTTCCGATCGGCGCAACCCCTGCGCCCATCGAACGATCGCGCTGCGCAGGAACGCGCAAAGCGAGGCGAGCCACGGAAGGACCGCGTCATGGGAAGCATCACGTCATCAGTAGGCCTGATCAGCGGCATCGACTCCGGTGCGCTCATCCAGCAGCTCCTCCAGATCGAGGCTCGCCCCAAGCAGCTCGCCCAGCGCCGCATCCTCCAGCTCCAGCAGAAGCAGGCCGCGTTCCTGAGCATCAACTCCTCCCTGCTCGCCCTCGGCACCGCCGCCGGTAAATTCCGCCTCGACAACATCTTCCAGGCCACCAGCGCATCTTCCAGCAACGAGGACGTGCTGTCGGCCACCTCGTCCTCCCGCGCCAGCGAGGGCACCTACCGCTTCCAGGTCGACCGCCTCGTCTCCACCCAGCGCGCCCTCAGCCGCGGCTTCGTCGATCGCGACAGCTCCGGCATCGGCGCCACGCAGTTCTCCTTCGAGATCGGCGGCGGCGGGATCGACGAATCCACCGACCTGAGCGAACTCAACGGCGGCAACGGCATCAAGCGCGGCAAGATCAGCATCACCGACCGTTCCGGCAACTCCGCCACCATCGACCTCTCCACCGTCGTCACCGTCCAGGACGTCCTCGATCGCATCAACGCCGAGCCCGGCGTCGGCGTCACCGCCTCCGTCGACGACGGCGCAATCATCATCACCGACCAGACCGGCTCCACCGACTCCAACCTGATCATCTCCAACGGCTTCGGCTACGAGACCGCGACGAGCCTCGGCATCGCCACCGCCTCCGGCGGCGTCGCGTCCAACACGGTCACCGGCTCCAACATCCGCACCATCTCCGAGAACACCGCGCTGTCCATCCTCAACGACGGCCTCGGCGTCCTCGTCCGCGACGGCTCGACCGACTTCCGCATCTTCACCCGCGACGGCGGGCCCGCCATCGCCCTCGACCCAGGAGATCGTGACCGAAGGCGAGTTCGAGGGCGAGCCCTACGACCCCGACACGATGCCCACCGGCGACGACAAGCCCGAGACCGAGCAGCAGGTCGTCCGCTCCCGCGCCGCCACCCTCGGCGACGTCATCACGCAGATCAACGAGCAGTCCGAGGGCAAGGTCACCGCGCAGATCAACGCCGCCGGCACCGGCCTCGAACTCATCGACAACACCACCGACGCCGGCTCCGCCTTCCGCGTCGCCGAGGGCGCCACCGACAGCTCGAGCGCCAACACCGCCAAGGGCCTGGGCCTCGGCGGGCTCATCGGCACCGGCACCACCAGCGCCAGCTTCACCGGCGACCGCCTGCTCTCGGGCCTGAACACCGTCCTCACGCGCAACCTCAACGGCGGCGCAGGCCTGGCCTCGACCGACCTGACCATCACCGACCGCGCCGGCAACTCGCTCGACCTCTCGGCCATCCTCACCACCGCCGACCTGAACGGCTCGCTGAACTCGCTGGTCAACACCATCAACAGCGAACTCACCAGCGCCGGCGTCGGCGTGCAGGTGTCTCTCAACGACTCCGGCAACGGCCTGAGCGCGGTCGACTCGACCGGCGCCACCGCCGGCAACTTCACGATCGCCGGCGACCTCGCCGCCGAACTCGGTCTCACCAAGGACAGCGCCGCGACCAGCGTGCAGGGCACCAACCTGCAGATGAAGTGGATCGGTCAGGCCACCAGCATGGACCGCCTCAACCAGGGGCGCGGCATCGAGGCCGGCGAGATCCGCATCACCGATGCCTCCGGCGGCAGCCAGACCATCACCATCCGCAACGACTTCCAGAACGTCAACGAACTGCTCGACTTCCTCAACTCCCGACCCGGCATCGACATCGAGGCCTCGATCAACGACCAGGGCGACGGCATCGTCATCCGCGACGTCTCCGAGGGCGCGGGCGAACTGATCATCGAGGACGTCACCGGCACCGCCGCCAAGCAACTCAACATCAACGGCACCTTCTCGCGTGCCGAGGGCGCGCCGGTCACCGAGGCCATCGTCGCCGACGGCTCCAACGAACTCGTCGTCGAGTTCGACGAGAATGACACGCTGCAGGAGGTGGTCAACAAGATCAACCTCGCCGGCGTCGGCGTCGGCGCGAGCATCGTCAACGACGGATCGTCCAACAGCCCGTTCCGCATCAACCTGACCAGCCGCTACACCGGCTCGGCGGGGGAGTTCATCCTCGATACCAACGGTTTCAACCTCGGCCTCGAGGAGCTCTCTGCCGCCCAGGACGCCGTCGTCTTTTTCGGCGCTGAGGATCCCGCCAAGGCGGTCCTCCTCACCAGCACGACCAATACGCTCGACAACGTCGTCGAGGGCGTGACCATCGACCTCAAGAACGCTTCTGACGAGGCCGTCGAGGTCGTCGTCCAGCGCAACACCGGCGCGATCGAGGAAGCCGTCAACGCCTTCGTCGAAGCCTTCAACGGCGTCATCACGACGATGGCCCAGTTCGACAAGTACGACGAGGAAACCGAACGTCGCGGCGCCCTGCTCGGCGACAACACAGTCTCCAACGTCCGACGCTCCCTCTACCGCGCCATCCAGGGGCGACCCCAGGACGTCGACGGCCAGTTCCAGTTCCTCTTCCAGGTCGGCGTGCGCATCGGCGAGGGCGCCCAGCTCGAGTTCGATCGCGACAAGTTCCGACAGGCCCTCGAGACCGACTTCGAGAACGTCTCCGAACTCTTCGCCGCCTTCGAGCAGGCCCCGCGCGAGCCCATCGAGGTCGCGCCCGGTGCCTTCGTCCAGCCCGACGAGGACACCTACAACCAGCTCGGCGTCGGCGAGCAGATCAAGCTACTGATCGGGAACTTCACCAACTCTATCGACGGCGTGCTCAAGCGCAAGGACGACAACCTGCTCGACCAGATCCGCCTCCAGGAGAGCCGGATCGAGCGGTTCGACATCCAGCTTGAGCGACGGCGCGCCCAGCTCGAATCGCAGTTCGTCGCCATGGAGCAGGCCCTCGCCCAGCTCCAGAACCAGCAGAACGCCCTCGGCCAGCTCGGCTGATGACCCTTTGCCAGCGCAGGAGTTGCCGATCGAGACCACGATCGACCCATCTGAAACTTTCACCGTCCGCTCCGCGGTTATCGGCTCAGCGCGGGCTCGGTGGGCGTCGATAGCAGACGGGTCATGAGTTTCGACATCAACAACCCGTACTTCCGTAATCAGGTGCTCACCGCGACACCCGAGAAGCTCCGCCTGCTCCTTCTGGACGGCTGCATCCGCTTCATGGAGGACGGGCGCGACGGCCTTGTCTCCAAGAACTACGAGAAGATGTACGACGGCTTCAGCCAGGCCCGCGACATCGTGCTCGAGCTCATCTCCGGCATGAAGCCGGAGGTCAATCCGGAACTCTGCGACAAGCTCGGCGCCCTGTACACCTTCGTGTTCAGGCACCTCACCGAGGCCGGCTTCGAGAAGTCGGTCGAGAAGATCGACGAGTGCCTGAAGATCATGCGCTACGAACGCGACACCTGGGGCATGCTCTGCGAGCAGCTCTGGAAGGAGCGGGGGACCTCCGGGACCGTCGCGACGCCCTCGGGCGCTCAGCCGAACGCTCCGGTCGCCCCGACCCGGGCCACCGGTACCTACGGCCCCGGCGCGGGTCGCACCGGTGGTGGGCTGTCGTTCTCGGCCTGAGGGTCTCTCTGTCAATCCGCTGCTGATGCGAAGCGCGCGCTCATGTGCTCCAGCGCGAGCGCCATCTGCACGTTCGCGTTGATCTCACGCTCGGCGTCGGCGATGGCCTCGATGGCGTCGGACCAGCGCTCGATGGCGTCGGCGTCGCCGGCTTCGGAGGCGTCGACGAGCAGGCGGCGCATGCGCTGTGCGAGCAGGTGGAAGGCGTGCCCCGCCGCGGCGTGGTTGGCGGCTTCCTTGCTGGCCTGCGGGCGGGCCTTGACCCAGTCCTCGGCCCACGAACCGACGAGCTTGGAGAGCGTGGCGGAGAAGTCGGGGTCGTAGCGCCCGCGCTCGATCGCGCTCAGGAACGGGCGCAGCTCGCCCTCCCAATCCAGCAGCCCGGTCTCGATGGCGGTCCTGGCGCGTCCGGGCGAGCCGGCGGCGAACTCGAGCAGCCACGGGCGCGAGCCCGGGCGGACTTCCAGTCGCTCCTCGCCCTCGGTGCGATCGAGCCACTCCTGCATCGCGCCCTCGGACAGCGCATCGAAGCGGACGCGCTGGCAGCGCGAGCGGATGGTCGGGAGCAGCGCTTCCTCGCGCGCGGTCACGAGGATGATGATCGTGCCCGGCGGCGGCTCTTCGAGGGTCTTGAGCATCGCGTTCTGGCCCTCGTTGGAGCCGGAGCGCATGAGTTCGGCCTCGTCCACCACGAACACCTTGGAGGCGATCGCGCCCGACCGGCCGCTCCCGGCGAGCTGGGCCGGTTCGATGAGGTATTCCTGGAGCACGGCGAGGGGGATATTGCGCTGCTTGGAGCGGCGCGTGCTGTCGTCCTCGCTGTAGGCGGCGAGTTCCTTGGTGATCAGGTGGTAGTCGGGGTGGGTGCGGGCGCGCATGAGGCGCGCGGTGTGCCCCTCGGGGTCGACGGTGAGGCGCCCGGTCAGGTCGGGCGCGGCGTCGGGGTCGAGCAGCAGCGTCGCAAAGGCCTCGGCGGTGGTGCGCTTCCCGACGCCGGGCGGGCCGGCGAAGATCCACGCGTGGTGCAATCGCCCGGACTCGATCGCGCTGCGCAGCTGCGACACAGCCCGATCCTGCCCGATCACGCGATCGAGATCGACGCACGCCGGCCCGGACGGTCCGACGGGCTTGCGCTCTTCGAGTTTGACGGTCTGGGTGCGGGCCTTGGCCATGGGGGTAGGGTAGCGGATGGGGGGTGCAGAGAGAGCGTTAGCCGTCAGACTTAGCCAAGCCCTGAAGGGAACGAATAGTGTCATCCACATGGTCGCCAAGTCTGGCCGCGGGCTGCGACAGTTCCGGCACGCGTTGAAGCGAACGCATCGCTGCCGAACGCTCGCGAATCTGACTCAACTCATCGAATACGGCGTGGCTCGAACGCCGCCGCCCTTCGGGCGTCAGGGAGATGTACTCGCGAGTGAGCACCGAATTCCGATGCTGTAGGAGGGCTAACTCGGCGTACGCTGCATAGACAGAATCGGGCTGCTCCGCGAGTACGGTTCGAAACACCGCAGCGTACTGAGCCGGCAGGTCGTACAGAGTCATCTCATGCCACGGCACATACATCGTCTGCAGACCTTCGAGTGGCATCCGCTGGATCGCGTCGAGCGCCTCTGTGTCCGCTTCGCCAGTCGGGTTCACCACCGTGACCGTGATCGTATTCGATTCATCGACGCCGTCCGTCGTGTGGAACAACGCGGTGATCTCGTATCGGCCCGGCTGAGAAAAAATGATTTCCGGTTCGGGCGAAGCATCCAAAGCGACTCCGACCAACAGTTCCCATGAACGCTGCTCTCCGGGCTCCAATCTGGGATGTCCGCCTTCCCTTAGGCCCTCCGGCTGAGCAGAGGAGATACGCGAGGTTCGGATGACACTCCCGTCCGGGCGACGAATGATCAGCTGCGGGAAGTAGGAACCGTCAAACACCGGCGGCTTTTCCATCTTGCCGTCGGTGCCCGCGTGGAATCGCCTATTGGAGTCAAGCAGCGCAACATCCGACACATTCCTTGCCCTGAGCGTAATTCCCAGCCCCTGATATACAAGGATTTCTTCGCAGCAGGCTTCGAGATGGATCTCAAAGGTCGAGGCGATCGCCGGAGACGCGATGGTCGCGATCCAGGCCAAGGCGATAAGCAGTGTTCGCTTCATTCTCTCGGCTCCGTTGACGCGGTTCGTTGTGCATCGGCCCGGTCGGTCCGACGGGCCTGCGCTTGTCGAGTTCCGCGATACGTGTGCGTCCTGTCTACGGAAGTAGGGTAGCGGATGGAATGACGTGTGGATCGGGTGGCATGGTCGCCCCTTGAGGCGACTATGCGGGGTGCAGCGTGAATGAGCGTTCGCGGTGGGCATTTCCTCGCCGGTTGCTCGTGACCCGACGCTTGCGCGTTCGGGCTCTGATCCCAACTGTGCACGGGCGATGGCGGTGGCACTTTCTCGCCGGATGCTGAAGACCCTGAGCTCGCGCTCAGGGTACGCATGGGTCAGCGCTTACGCTTGTGCGATCGATTGGGGTGCTTTGGCTTGCGGGTCTTGTAGCGCGAGCGTGGTTTGGCTCCCTCTCCCCAGTCCATGGATTGGGCGGGAGAGGGAGGACTGGGCATTTCCTGTTTGGTTGCTTGGGACCCATCGCTTGCGCGATTGGGCTCTAATCGCTCGGCCTTCGCTTTCGCCTTGGCGCGCATCGTCCGGCGCAGGCGTTTTTCGCGCTGGACGGTTCGGATGTGCAGGAGGGTTTGGGTTGCGGCGAGGCGTTGGCGGTTGCGCTCCTTGGCGTAGAAGGCGTCGGTCTTAGCATCGCCAGTGCTCTGGATGGGCGTCATGCAGTAGATCAGCGCTTCCATTGCTTTGGTCTGCGCGGTGATCATTGTCAGTTCGGATTCGAGGCGTTTGACCCGGTAGACGGCCTTGATGTGAGCGAGGGCTTCCTCGGGGGTCTGGGGGTTGGAGGAAGT
>CAXAVQ010000007.1:0-18195 GCA_963971985.1 uncultured bacterium | reverse complement strand
CGTGAAGCCGGTCACCCCGACCCGCGCGGACGGTGCGGATCGGCAGGCCCGACCGAGCGCGAGCGCCGACATCCCGATCGACACCTCCGCCGTCGCGGCGGTCGTCAATTCCCGCGTCGTGCTCGCGACCCGCGCACTCGGCGATATCCCCTTCGACGGGCAGGTGCTCCCGGTCTTCTCGCCCGACGGTCGGTTCCTCGCCACACAGACCGGCGAAGCGCCCGAGTGGGCGTCGCTGCTCGCCGAGCCCGGTCAGGCGGTCTCGATGCGCACCTCGGTCGAGGCCTACGACCTCAGCACCACGCCTCCCCGGCGGATCAGTTGGGTGCAGGATCTTCCCCCCGGCTGCCTGCTCGGACGCTCGGCCGACGATGCCGGGTTCCTGATCGAGCGGATCATGCCCGACGGCAAGCGCCGCATCGGGAAGGTCAACTGGGCGAGCGGCGGCGTGACCTGGCTGACCACTGCAGACGTCGTGTCATCCAGTGCAACGTTGACCGGCGCCGGGCCCCGCAGCGCGTTCGTGACCACCCAGCGGGCCGGTCTCGACGAGCGCCGCGGCCTGCTGGTGCGCAGCGGAGCAGGCTCCGACCAACGCGCAGAACCCGGCGTCTCGTACCAGATGCCGACCGCGACGAGCGATCCCGACATTTTCCTTGCGATGACCCAATCGACCGCTGGGTCGGACCTGGTCGCGATCCGGCTGGAGGCGGCTTCGGACGCCTCGGTCCGTTCGATCGTGCTGGCGCGTCGACCCGTCAGTTCTTCCTCGGACCCGCTGGTCGCGTACCAGTCGCTGTCGCCCCTGCAGTCACCCATGCCGCTCTCGCCCGAGGCGGGCGACGACCAACCGCCGGGCGTGCTGTTCTTCCACCCCAGCGCCGGGCGCATGGCGGTCTTCGAGATCGCCAGCGGGGCGGTGACGCTGCTGGAGAGCCAGTCCATCGCCGGTGCGTGGCACGTGCGGCGCACTTCCGGCGGCGAGCCGGTGTGGTCGGTCTTCCTGACGACCCCCGAGGGTCTGAAGCACCAGACACTGGTGCGCCGTGGACGCGTGCTGGAGGCGTTGCCCGCCTCGAGCGTGTCTGATGAGGTGTGGGTGCCGCGTGCGACGACCGATCCGGTCCGCCCGTTCATCCTCGTGGGGCCCAGCGCCCGCGACCCGCGTGCGCTGACGCTGGTGGAGATGCGCCCGGTCGAGCCGCCGCGCTAAGCGTCACGTCCGAAGTTCAACGCGATGACCTCGCCGTCGGCGATGATCGCGAGGCGATCACCCTCAGCCGGTCGGACGCCCGCCAGCCCGGTGAACCTCCCGAACGCCGGCAGGATCGCGCAGTCGGCCCCGAAGACGAACGCCGGGAACTTCGCGGCGGTCTTCCGACCCAGCCCGCCGGTTCCGCCGAGTTGCAGACCCGGGTGCAGGTGGCCGCACAGCGCGTAGCCATTCCCGCTCGCTTCGTCGGGTTCGTGGACGAGTTCGAAGGGGCCGAGTCGTTCGCCGGGCGAGACACACTCGATGTCGAGCTGCGCCGGCGGATCGCCCGCCGAGCGGTCGTGGTTGCCTCGGACCAGCGTAACGCCGAGCGATCCGTGTCGCGTGCGCCAAGAACCCAGGGCATCAATAACCGAATCGCGGACGCCCGAGCGGGAGTGCAGCAGATCGCCGAGCACGATGAGCGACCCGGCACCGGTACGTTCGATCAGGAGCGAGAGGGCCTTGAGGTCGGCGCTGTGTGATCGTTCCGGGGCGGCGATGCCGGCCGAGCGGAAGGTCTGGGCCTTCCCGAAGTGCGGGTCGGCGATGAAGAGCGTCCGCTCGCGAGGCCAGAAGACCGCTCGCTCCGGGAGCAGGAGCAGGTGCTCGCCTGCGACGTCGATGCCGATGGATCCGGCTGTTTCCGTCCGTGGAACGCTCATCGGCGAAGTGTATCCCGCTCACGCGACGCGGCGTCCTCCAGGCGCAGGACCATCCGCTCGATCCGATCACGCCAGCTCTCGCTGCTCATGGTCTGCGTGCGCAGCCGCTCGGCGTAGAGCGGGAACGCCAGCGGCGTGAGGCGCTCCGGCGACACCATGACGATCCGGGCCTCGGCGATCCGATCGAGGGCGTTGCGCAGGCGCGTGACCTCAAGCTGCTCGCTGAGCACCTCGCGCTTGGCCTGGTCGAGCAGCAGGTTCGCCGGGTCGAACTCGGTGAACACGTCGAAGAACAGCTCGCTCGACGCCTGCAGGTGGCGAGACGGCTTGGACTGGCGACCGGGGAAGCCGGGGTGGATGAGGCCGGCGATGCGCGCGATATCGCGGAAGCGTCGGCGCGCCAACTGGCTGGAGTTCAGGCACTCGAGCAGGTCGGCCAGCAGGTCCTCGGGCTGGAGCATACGTCGCCACCGGGCATCGTCGAGATCGATCGGCGTTTCGCTGAGCAGTTCCACGCCGTAGTCGTTCACGGTAACGGCCAGCGATCGCGGGGCGTCGCGCGTGAGCCGGAAGGCGAGCAGCGCGCCGAGGCCCTCGTGGACGAGGCGCCCCTCGAACGGGAAGAGGAACGTGTGATGCCCTTCGCGCGTGGTCGTCGTCTCGATCAGCAGGTCGTCGGGCCCGGGGAGCGCCGACCAACGGGTCTGCAGGTTCAGCAGCGGGGCGATGGCTTGCAGTTCCGGTTCATCCGCGCCACCGAGGCGGAAGGCTTCGAGTTTCTCTCGGACCGCCGCGGAGAGTTCGGTCGAGAGCGGGCTGCGCCCGCCGCCCCAGCGCGGCACGATGCCCTTGCTGGACTTGGCTCGTCGCACGTAAGCCGTCATCTCGCGCACACGGGCGAGTTCGAGCACGCGACCTGAGAACACGAACCGGTTGCCGGGAGCGAGTTTCGAGATAAACGATTCCTCGATGGTGCCGAGCGACTTCCCGCCGCCGCTGGCCCAGCGCACGGTCATGGCGCTGTCTGAGGTGATGGTGCCGATGGCGACGCGATGGTTCGTCGTGACCGCGCGGTCGCGGACGAGGTAACGGGGGATCTCGCCGGACTCATCGATTTCCACCCGCTTGAATTCCGGATACGCCCCGAGCGCGGCGCCGCCCTTGGTCAGGAAGTCGAGGGCCCAGCCGAGTTCGGTCGCGGACAGGTCGGCGTACGAGCTCGCGCCGCGGACCTCGTCGAGGATGGCCTCGCGCTCGAACCCGCCGCCGACAGCGCAGGTCATCAGGTGCTGCACGAGCACATCGAGCGGTTTCTCGAGCGGGACTCGATGCTCGATCGTGCCGGCGGTCGCAGCGGAACGGGCGGCGGCGAACTCCACCAGTTCGAAGGCGTGCGTCGGCACGCACAGCACGGTGCTGACCGCGCCGGGCTGGTGGCCGGAGCGCCCGGCTCGCTGGAGTAGGCGAGCGACGCCCTTCGGAGAGCCGATCTGGAGCACAAGATCCACCGGCGAAAAGTCCACGCCGAGATCAAGCGAACTCGTGCAGACCACGCACTTGGCGCGGCCCTCGCGCAGCCCGGCCTCGACCTTGTCGCGCAGCTGCTTGTCCAGCGAACCGTGGTGCAGCGACACGCGCCCGAGCCAGTCGGGGCGGGCCTGCATGATCGCGCCGTACCAGATCTCGACCTGCGAGCGGGTGTTGCAGAAGACGAGTGTGGAGTTCGCGCCCTCGATCGCGTTGATCACCTCGGGCAGGATCTTCAGGCCCAGGTGCCCGGCCCAGGGGAACCGCTCGATGTCGTCGGGTACGATGCTGCGGATCTCGACGCGCTTGGTGTGCTGGCCACGGATGAGCACCGGTTCCGAGGCCCGCCTGCTGCCGACGAGCGTGGACGCCGCCTGCTCGACGTTGCCGAGCGTCGCCGACAGCCCCCACGTGCGCAGGCCGGGGTTCCAGCGCCGGAGGCGAGCGAGGCACAGTTCGGTCTGTGTGCCGCGCTTGGAGGAGAGCAGTTCGTGCCACTCGTCGACGACCACCGAGCGGATGCCCTTGAGCCGACGCGCGGCATCCGGGTAACTCAGCAGCACGCTCAGCGATTCGGGCGTGATCACGAGCGCGGTGGGATAGCGCTGGCGCTGCTTGGCCTTGACGGACTGCGCGGTGTCGCCGGTGCGCTTCTCGATGGTCCACGGCAGGCCGAGATCGCGGATGGGCTGCTGGAGGGCATCGAGCGTGTCGTTGGCGAGCGCCCGCAGCGGGGTGATCCACAGCACACGCAGCGGCTCCGCCTGAGCACGATCAACGTCATCGGCTTCGGTGTCGTGCTCCGGGTGCTCGTCGAGCCACTGCGACACGGGGCCGAGCCATACGCTGAGCGTTTTGCCCATCCCGGTGGGCGCGTGGACCAGCCCGTCGCGACCGGCGTGATAGGCCTGCCACGCTTCGCGTTGGAAGTCGAAGGGTGCCCAGCCACGCTGGTCGAACCACGATTCGAGCAGCGGGTGCAGTCTGAAAGGTTTCGAGCCGCTCATCGTCTCAGCCCCGGCGGCGTGCGATGCCCTTCGAGCAGCGCCCGCGCGGTCTCGAGCGTATCCGCCTGCTTCGGCAGCTTGTCCGACCGGATCCGAGCCATGCGTGGGAATCGCAGCGCGAGCCCCGATTTGTGCCGGCTCGATTCCTGAATGCCCTCGAAGGCGAGTTCGAAGACCATCTCCGGCTCGACGGTCCGCGTCGGGCCGTGGCGCGCCACGGTGTGGTCGCGGACGAACTTGTCCACCGACTTGATCTCCTGGTTCGTCAGCCCGCTGTACGCCTTGGCGATCGGGACGAGTTCGGCATCGTCGTGCCGGTCGGGATCGCGGTCCCAGACCGCGAAGGTGTAGTCCGTGAACAGCGACGCCCGTCGCCCGTGCCCGAGCTGGGCGCCGACCATGACCGCGTCGAGCGTGTACGGCTCGACCTTCCACTTCCACCAGTCGCCGCGGACGCGACCGACGCGATAGGGCGAGTCGGCGAGTTTGAGCATGAGCCCTTCGACGCTGCGCTCGCGCGATTCCGACCGCGCTCGCTCCAGCTCTTCCCACGTGGAGTGCTCGACGGGCTCAGAGCGCCGGAGCAGATCGGATTGCGCTGCATCGAGCAAGCGGTTCAGCACGACAAGGCGCTCGGAGAGCGGACGCTCGCGCAGGTCTACGCCCCGGTGTTCCAGCACGTCATACGCCATGAACACGACCGGAACATCCTGAAACAGCAGCGCCTCACGCTGCTTACGCTGCAGGCGGCGCTGCAGCGCCTGGAACGGCAGAGGGGTGCCGTGTTCGTAGGCGACGATCTCTCCATCGAGCACGGTGCCGTCGGGCAACTCGCTCGCGGCGCTGAGGATCTCCGGGAACGACTCGGCGATCTCCTCCTCGCCGCGCGACCACAGCATCGCCTTGTGGATCGAGTCGGTGGCGAGACCGTCGCGCCGGATGAGCTGGGCACGGATGCCGTCCCATTTCCACTCCGCGACCCAGCCCCACGCCGGGCCGAGTTGCGTCTCGATGGTCTCGACCGGCACGGTGTCGATCGAGCTTGCGCCGGTGCCGAGCAGCGTTTCGATGGGCGAGGCCAGGTAGAACGGGTACGGGCGTGCTGCGTCCGAGGCCGGGTCCTCGCCTTCTGGCGCCTTCAGCGCCTCGAAGGCTTCGGGCGTTGGCTCGAACCGACCGGTCAGCCGATGGGCCATCACCCCGGCGTCCAGATCGAACGCCTCGGCGAGCGCACGCACGATCGACCGCTTCTGCACGCCGATGCGGAAGTTGCCGGAGATCAGTTTGTGGAACACGTACCGCTCGTCGGCATCGAGTACGGACCAGGTCTCGCGCAGCAGGCGCGCCTTGCCCGCGGCGTCGAGCCGCTGCATCGGCTTGATCCGTTGCTCGAAGATCTCGGCGAGCGAGCGGACGGGAGTGTCTTTGCCCGTCTCAGGTCGCGGCAGGATCAGCGCGATGGTCTCGGACAGGTCGCCGACCGCACTGTGGCACTCGCGCACGAGCCACTCGGGCAGGCCCGACGCTTCGGACGCCAGCGCCCGCAGCTCCTTGTACGGCACGACCCGCTTGAGCCGACGCCCCGTGAAGATCGCGACCGCCCACGCGCCGTCCGGGGGATCGGCGTCGCGGAAGTACGACGCGAGCGCGGCCTGCTTCGCGCTGCTCTTCGTGGTCGAATCGAGTTCGGTGATCAGCCGACTGAAGCGCTTCACGAGGCACCGCCGGACGCAGCGGTTTCTTCGGTGCCGACCGGTTCGGCTTCCGACTCCGATTCGCCCTCCCCGGAGTAGCGCGTCGCGACCGGTTCCGACTCGATGCCCAGCTCTTCGCGAAGGTAGCGCGAGAACTGCCGGGTGTAGCCGTGCGTCACACCGACGAATCCGGCGCCGCACCGGCGGACGGTGTCGAGCAGCCCGTCCCAGTCGGCGTGATCGGAGATCACGAAGCCGCGATCGACCGCACGCCAACGACGCGTGCCCCGGACGGCCATCCAGCCCGAGGCGAAGGCGGTCGAGCAGGGCGTGAACTTGCGCATCCACGGCGTACCCGCAGCGCTCGGCGGCGCGATGATCAGCGCGCGACCGGCGCTCTCCTTTGCGGCCTCGACCAGCGCCTTGCGGGTTTCCGGGAGCCCGATGCCCGCCTCGTGGTACGGCGCGAGCATGGTGTCCACCGCGCCGTGCACGAGGATCGGCCCGATCGACGCGTCCACCCCCGCCAGCACCCGTTGGGCCTTCCCGAGCGAGTACGCGAACACGACCGAGTTCATGCCTCGCTCGACGTTTCCGCGCCACCACCGGTTGATCGCATCGAACACGTCATCATCAGAGGGCCAGCGAAACACGGGCAGCCCGAACGTCGATTCGGTGAGCAGCGCATCGCACTCGACGCACTCGAACGGCGCGCAGGTCGGGTCCGGGTCGGTCTTGTAGTCGCCGGTGACGACGGTGACCGAGCCCGCCGCTTCGATGCGCACCTGGGTGGAGCCGAGGATGTGCCCGGCCGGGTGCAGCGAGATCCGGGCCGAGCCGAGATCACGGAACGAGCCCGGCTCCACCTCGTCGATCGGCGATTTGATGCCGTAGCGCGTGCGCAGGATGCTCGCGGTTTCGGGGCTGGCGAGGTAGCGCCCGCAGCCGGGCGTTGCGTGGTCGGCGTGCCCGTGGGTCACGATTGCGACCTCGACGGCACGCCAAGGGTCCACGTGCACACCGGCGCTCTCGCACCAGAGGCCCTTTTCGGTTGGTTCGACCAGCAGCTTTGCCACGGTCGTACTCTAGATCGCGCTTCAGCCGCCGTCCTCGCCGAGGGCCGCACGGACGATATCCGGGAGCACAATCTGGTCGGTGCCGAAGATCCAGGGCGTGGGCTTCTCGTTGACGAAGACCGCCGGACGCGAGCGGATGCCCAAACGCTGCATCGCCTGAAGAGCGTTGCTGTCCTGAACGATCAGTTCGGCAACCTGGGCCGATTCCATCAGATCAAGGGCCGCGTTGGGATCGAGCCCGATCGCGGTGAACTGGTCGCGAAGTTGCGTCGTGTCGAACGATGCTCCGGCATCCATGATCCAGTCGTGCATGGCATGATGGGCCTCCGCGCCACCGAGAAGTCCGGCCGCGACCGCCGCCTTGGCTTTCGGGCAGGCTTGGGTGAAACGAGTCACGTTGACACGCGGGTTGCACTGGCTGTTGAACGGGAAGAAGCGGAACTCGTACGACGCGCCGGGGTACTGCGCGGCGAGATCACGCGCGATGCGATCAACACGCTGAGTGTTCTCCTCGTCGTAACACCCCCATACCACGATGCGAGCCCCCGATGACTCGTCTCCTTCTCTCAGCCAGCCGCGTCCGCTCGGTACCGCGTTCACGGTCCGCTCGGAACGCCATGAATCGACCAGACGATCCCCGGCCGATGGTGGCTGATCGTTTGCCGACGTCGATCGTGGCGGATTCTGTTCAGCGAGCCGCTCGACGGTGCGCGTCAACGCCCCTCGCGAGTTCCAGCCGCTGTATTCCACTCCGTTGATGAACACCATGGGCGTCTGCGTGGTTCCGACGGAGCGAGCCAGTCGGGTGTCCTGTGCGATGCGCTCGGCCACCTGAGAACTGGACATGGTTCGGTTGAATTCGTTCGCGTCAAGACCCAATTCGCGTGCCCAGAGGCTAACCGTGGATGCGGGAACGCCAGACGGTTTGCGTCCCAGCGAGTCGGTCTGCGACATGTACTCGAAGAGTCGGAACGACATCGCCCAGAACGCCTCAGGACCGCCGAGGATGCCCGCGGCCTCGGCCATCTGCGAGGTCTGGCAGGCCCCCGGGTGCAACCGGACTCCCGGGGCGAGCGTCGGGTTGCAGTCGCTGTTGGCCGGGAATTGAATCAGCGAGAGCGAAACGTCGTCTCGCTGCTCGATGAGTTGTTTCAGTTCGGCTTCCACCGTCTGGCAGAACTCACACTGATAGCCCGAGACGGTCACGATCCGGATCGGCGCATCCTCAGGACCAATCAGATAGCGACCGGTGAAGCCGGGGCGACCATCGCCGAAGGTCGGGCCGGGCAGGTCGAAGTCGGAAGCGGTCGGTGTCGTCGTGGCGGACGTGGAGTCTGAAGGCGGCTCCTGAGAGCCGTTGCCGCCCATGATCTGCTTGATGAGATCCTCGCCCTGCGCGTCGGCTTGCCGAGCGAGTTCTTCGCTGCGTGCCGATTGCACCCCCAGAAGCACGCCGTTGCCGATGAGCAGTCCGGCCAGTCCGACGCCGATGGAACGCCCGCGCAGAGCAGCGGTCGCCGGCACGGCGAACTCGACCAGTCCGAGCAGCGCGAAGTTCAGGATGTGCGTCGCCAGGCACAGCGGGCACACACCGCCGGCGAATCCGCCGAGCATCACGATCACGTAGAACAGCGACGCCGCGGCCCCGACACGGATGACATTGCGCACCACACTGTTCAGCCCCGCACCGCTCGACATCACCCACACCACCAGCAGGGAAGCGAAATACGCGAAGCCGACATAGGCGACGGGCCAGCCGGACGCCCGGCCGTCTTCTGAGGAGTAGGTGAACGGGAGATAGGCGAACTTGGTCTGCTTGATCGCGTCGCAGGACCCGCCCTCGCCGCACCCCGGCGTCGCGAAACCGAGGTGGCTGAGCGACAGATTCAGGCTCAGAGCGGCCATCGCGAGCAGCAGGAGGGTGCCTCCCCAGAATACCCACGCCGGCATCGGTGTTAATTTAGGCGAACCCGGCTCCGTCGGTGCCGGCGCCTTGGGATCGCGTGATTTCGCGCGAGCAATCTGGGCGCGTTGCGCTGCGCTGCGTTTTTGTTTGCCCTTTGAAGCCATGAGTATCCGATTCTCCGGTCAAATTCACGAGGAGGAAGTTCAGACAGGGTACCGATAGACCCGTCCTCGGTGGCTCAGCCGATGCCGACGGACCCCGGCTCTCGAGCGGCCCCGATGAGAAAGTCTGGTCGATTCTCGGACATGACCGTTGCACCGGCCCAAAAAATCGTCAGAATCCCTTGTGTACAAAGAACTTAACGCGACATCGCGTTGCGTCCACCGGTTCCGACCTCACTTGGGAGAGTTCGATGGTCAATTCCCGTTTCTGCTTATCCATTGCGCTCGCAGGCATCGCGATGGTTCACCCCACCTACGGCTTTCAGACCGAAGGCGACGACGCCGCCTCGCGAATGCGTCCGATTCCGATCCAACTCGATTCGATGCAGCGGATGCACATCACCACGCGAGGGGATCGTCTCGATGGCGGACCCATCGAACTCAATCGGGGTGACTGCCAGACCCTGGTGACCCACACCGACGCTGATTTCGAAGGGGACGTGTTCAACGCCCAGGGCGGGTTTTCTGAGGGCGAGTGGGCCGCGTCTTCGTACACGCTGTCCTCGAGCGAATTCCCGCTCATCATCAATCGTGTTGAGATGATCTTCGCAACCTCGGGGGCGACCGTCACCACCACGACCGAGTGGTCGATCGGCGTCTGGGAAGGCACACCGAACAACGGCACCCTGGTCGCGCTGTTCAGCTCGGACGGTCAGATCCTGCCTCACATCGTTCTGCCCCCGGGCACCAACGGGGTGAACGTGCTCGTGGAAGTCGATCCGAACGACCCGGATCAGATCGTGGTGACCAACAATGGATCGAACACCTTCACGGTCGGGTACCGCATCGACGAGCACAACAATCAGACCCAGAACCCCTGTCTGGTGGCACCCCCTGCAGCGTCCAACGCGTTCCCCGTGACCGACAACTCGGGGCTGGCCAACGCCACCGGGAACTGGCTGTTCGGCCTGAATTGTGGGTCGCTCGGCTGCCCCCCCAACGGGGGCTGGGTGAACTTCGCGAGCCTGAACGCGCTGTGTCGCCCGTCGGGAGACTGGGTGATCCGAGCCACGTACACCCCGACGACCTGCACCGATGACCTCGGGGCCTGCTGCATCGATGACGGAGTCTGCTTTGAGTTGACCCAGGCTGATTGCTTCAGTGTCGAGGGTGTGTTCAACGGCGTCGGAACGGTGTGCGCCGACATCACGTGCGAGACGGGCGCGTGCTGCCTGCCCGACGGCAGCTGTGTGGATGGTCTGTTCCAGACTTCGTGCGAGACGGAGTTCAACGGGTCCTACCAGGGTGCCGGCTCGGCCTGCGCTGACGCTCCGTGCCCTGAACCGGTTGAGGCCTGTTGTTTCCCCTCCGGTTGCGTGAATCTCACGCCGACCAACTGCCTCGGCGCGGGGGGCACGCCAGGCGGGCCCGGTTCCACTTGCGCGACATTCAACTGCAACCCGACCGGGGCCTGCTGCCTGCCCGACGGTGCCTGCGTGGACGCGCTCTCTCCGGAAGACTGCGCGATCGCCGGCGGCACGTACCAGGGCGATGACGTCCAGTGTTCGACCGTCAGCTGCCCGGAGCCGTTCGGTGCCTGCTGCTTCGAGAGCGGGTTCTGCATCGAGCTCATCGAATCCGACTGCGTCATCGCCAACGGCACGTGGGCCGGTCCCCTGACCGATTGCGACACGGACTGCACCGCTCCGTGCCCGCCCGACGTGACCGGCGACGGCAACGTCGATCTGGCCGACCTCAACGTGGTCCTTGGTTCGTTCGGTCAGACCGGAACGGGTCTGCAAGGCGATGCCGACGCCAACGGGGCGGTCGACCTCGGTGACCTCAACTTGGTGCTCGGTTCGTTCGGGGAGGGGTGCTGACGACAGGATCGCCGGAGCCGGGCGATCAACCCGGCTCCGCGAGGCGATCATCGTTCGATCTGGTTTGAGCGGGTCCGGTCGTTTCAGGGTCGGCGTGCATCGTCGCGGCCGGGAGCACGATGCCGAACGTCGCCCCCGTGGTGCGTCCTCCGTCGTCCAGATTCGTCTCGGCCCAGATCCGCCCGTGGTGGGCCTCGATGATCGACCTGCAGATCGCCAGACCGAGGCCCATGCCGTGGGCCTTGGTCGTCATGAACGGGTCGAAGAGGTGCTCGAGGGCTTCCTGCGCGATGCCCGACCCCTGATCCGTGACGCGAATCTCCACGCGCTGGGCGTCAGGGCTCCCGGTGCTGATGATGACGATGCGCTCGGATTCCGGGATATTTTCCATCGCGTCCGCGGCGTTGCGGACAAGGTTGATCAGCACCTGCTGCAGGTGGATGGCATCGACTAGCACGATCGGGAGATCGCTGCCGAGTCGTTTCTCGAGCTTGATCGAACGCCTTCTGGCGTCCTCGCCGACCAACTGCAGCGCCTCCTCGACGATGTCATTGACCGAACCGGGCTCGCGCTGCACCTCGGCGTTGCGCGAGAATTGTCGCATCCGCCGGATGATCTCCGCCGCCCGGTTCGCCTCATCGAGCGCGTGCTGCATGGCTTCCAGCACCTCGGGCGTGACCGTACCGCTCACTCTCAGCCGACGCACGCTGCCCGACGTGTAGTTCGAGATTGCCGACAGCGGCTGGTTCAACTCGTGGGCCAGGGCGGCGGACATCTCACCCATCGTCTCCAGGCGTTGCACGTGGCTCAGCCGCTCGAGGTGCTCACGCAGCCGGCGCTCGGCGATCTTCGCTTCGGTGATGTTCTCGTGGGAGATCACCAGGCGCTGCTCGCCCCCGACGCTGAACCGCGCGACGCGCGCCTGGAACCAGCGCTCATCGGACGGGGCGTGGCACGGGTACTGCAGGTAGAAGTTCTTTCGCTTCCGATCGAGGACTTCGACGATCCCTCTGGCCATGAGCGCGGCCTCGGGTGCGTCGGCAGATTTCGACGCCCGCTCGCACACTTTGAGATAATTCACTCCCACCGTTTCCACGACCGCGTCCTCGACGTTGCCCTTGGCGAAGTCACGCCACGCCTGATTGACCGAGATGATCGTGCCGGTCTCGTCGAGGATCGCGATGTGCGCGGACAGCGAGTCCAGAGCGGACTGCAGGAACGACTGTGACTTCCGCAGTTCTTCGCTGAGACGCTCGTGCGACTCGATCTCGGCCCGGGCCATCTTGAGGTGCGTGATGTCGTGCTGGATGCCTATGAAGTGCGTCACCTCGCCAGCGTCGTCCTTGATCGGGGTCACTTCCAGGCTCACCCAGTACGGCTCGCCGGCGCTGTTGTAATTCAGGACCTCGCGCTCGAACCCGAGACCCGCACGGATCCGCTCGCCCATGAAGCGCACGCATTCCGGGTCCGTATCGTCCCCCTGCAGCAGTTCACCCGGCTTGCGACCCCGGATCGCTGGCAGCCCGTACCCGGTGATCCGCTGAAAGCCCGCGTTGGCCCAGATGATCCGACCGGATGAGTCCGTGATCAGGACGCTCACCTTGGCGGTATCGGCGAGAAACTGGGTCAGATCGGGTAGTAGCGTCATCCGGGCTTTCGTCAGAGGGGCAACAGGACATTATCCGCACGCAGACCCACAGATTCCCGTCCGGACGCCCTGAACGGTCGGATTTCCCGTGTCTACACTCTCGCCCTTCATCTTGAGAGACCGCAATCGATGCTTCGAAACGTCCTCCACAGCAAAATCCACATGGCCACCGTCACCGCGGCCCTGCCCGACTATGTCGGCTCGATCACCATCGACGCCGACATCCTGGACGCCGTCGGCATGCGCGTGAACGACGTCGTCCTCGTCGCCGACTGTCGCAACGGCAACCGCTTCGAGACCTACATCTTCGAAGGCGAACGCGGGAGCGGGAAGATCGAGATCAACGGGGCCGCCGCCCACCTCGTCGAACCCGGCGACAAGGTCATCATCATGCACATGGCTCTCATGAGCGACGAGGAGTACGCCTCGAACCGCCCGCGCGTCGCCCTGATGAACGACGACAACACCGTCGCCGAGGTGATCCGGTACGAGCCGGGGCCGACCTGACCCGCCAGTGACGATCTCTCCCTCTGCGAGTTACCCTGCCCCCATGAAAGCCCTCTGCACCGTCCCCGGACCCTCCGGCGCCATCGAGATCGGACCGGACCGCCCACTGGCCATCATCGCCGGGCCCTGCGCCCTCGAATCGCGCGAACTCGGTCTGCGCATTGGCGAGGCCGTACGCGACGCCTGCGCCGAACTCGGCTTTTCGTACATCTTCAAAGCCTCCTACGACAAAGCCAATCGCACTTCGGTGGACTCCAAGCGAGGCCCCGGCCTCGAATCGGGCCTACGCGACCTCGAAGCCATCCGTGCCGAACTCGGCGTTCCAGTGACCACCGATATCCACGAGCCCGGTCAGGCCGACGCGGTCGCCGAAGTCGTGGACATCCTGCAGATCCCGGCCTTCCTCTGTCGCCAGACCGACCTGCTCGTCGCGGCCTCGGAAGCTGCCTCGGCGCGCGCCAAGGCGGTGAATATCAAGAAAGGCCAGTTCCTCTCTCCCGAGGAGATGCGCGGCCCAGTCCGCAAGTGCACCGATGCGGGCTGCTCAAACCTCATGCTCACCGAACGCGGCACCTTCTTCGGCTACCACCGCCTCGTCACCGACGTCATCGGCCTCGGCGATCTCATGGCCCTCGACACCGATTTCGACGGCGGCCCCGTCCTGGAATCGACGCCGCCGGTCTGCTTCGACGCGACCCACTCCGCCCAATTGCCCGGCGCGAGCAAGACCACCGGCGGCCGGCGCGATCGCATCCCGATGCTCGCCACAGCCGCCGTCGCTTGTGGCGTCGATGCCGTCTTTATGGAATGCCATCCGGATCCGGAGCGGGCGCTCTCCGACGCGGCGACCATGCTCCGCCTCGAAACGGTGCCAGCACTCCTCTCTCGCCTCAGAGCGGTTCGCGACGCGATCTCCTGATCGGGGTCGGATCTCAGATTCGGCTTGACCGGGCCCGCCTCGGACGCGCTAGTATTCGCGGTATGCCCAAATGCGACATGTGCGACAACGAGGCCACCGTCCATGAGGTGATCGTGCGCAACGGTCAGCGGATCGAGCGCCACCTCTGCGAGGACCACGCCAAGGAAGCGGGGGTGTTTACCTCCCAGTCCTTCTCCGCCGCCGGTCAGGTGGTGAAAAAGGTCGTCATGTCCCAGAGCGGGCTGGCCGAGCAGGCCAAGGCCTCTCGGTCCTCCTGCCCAGAGTGTGGCCTCTCGTTCGCCGAGTTCCGACAGGACGGGCTGCTCGGCTGCTCGAAGTGCTACGAGGCTTTTGCGGACAAACTCGTCTCGCTCCTCCGTCGGGCTCACGACGGCGGCGACCACCACGTCGGCAAGGTCCCCAAGCGGGCCGGCACCTGCTTCGCAAGCAGGAACGCCTCTCGGCCCTCCGCAAGCAGCTCAAGGAGTGCGTCGAACTCGAGCAGTACGAAAAGGCCGCCTCGATCCGAGACGAGATCTCCGAGATCGAGTCCGGCGCGACCGAGCGCCTGCACCGATCCGAATCGGGCGAGCCCGCCCCGACCCGACGCTCGACCGACGAAGGAGACGGCGAGTGATGGAGCAGTACCAGCCGCCCGATCGCACCTCGTGGCTCACACACGACGGCCCGGAGACCGATGTCGTCGTCACCTCGCGCGTCCGACTCGCCCGCAACGTCGCCGGCATCCCGTTCGTCAATCGCTGCGTCCCGACCGACCTCCGCGGCGTGATGGAACTCGCCGAACAGAGCCTGCTCCGTGACAGCATCGCCCCCGGCATGACTTGGGTGCCGCTCCACCAGATGGCCCAGCTCGACCGCCAGGTGCTCGTCGAGCGCCACCTCATCTCCGGCCAGCACGCCAAGGGCGAACTGCCCCGGGCCGTCGCAATCAGCAATCCCGACGAGTCGCTCTCGGTCATGATCAACGAGGAGGACCACCTCCGGATCCAGATCATCCGCCCCGGCCTCGCGTTGCAGGAGGCCTTCAAGCGGATCGATACGGTCGATGACGACATCGAGTCACGCATCGATTACGCCTACCACCCGCAGTTCGGCTACCTGACCGCCTGCCCGACCAACGTTGGCACCGGTATCCGGCTGTCGGTGATGCTCCACCTGCCGGGCCTGAAACTCGCCAACGAGATCGAGAAGGTCCGCAGGGCCGCCCAGGCCATGTCCCTCGCGGTCCGAGGGATCTATGGTGAGGGCTCCGAGGCCTCGGGCGACATGTACCAGATCTCCAACCAAACCACGCTCGGCAAATCCGAGCACGACCTGCTCGACCAGTTCGAGAACCAGATCATCCCGCAGGTCATCGAGTACGAGCGCGTCGCCCGGCGCAGCCTGCTCGAGAAACGCCGTGTCTTCCTTGAGGACCATGTCTACCGGGCCCTTGGCGTGCTGCGCAACGCCCGCCTGCTCAAGGCTGATGAATCCCTCGCACTGATCAGCCATGTCCGGCTTGGCGTTGCCCTCGGCCTGATCGAGGATGTGCCGGTCCGCACGCTCAACGAGCTGATCCTCGTCTCCCAGCCCGGCCACCTGCAGCGGACCATCGGACGCGAGATGGACCAGGCCGAGCGCCGGATCCAGCGGGCATCGCTGGTCCGCGAGCGACTGGCCCCGGCCCGCCCGGGCAGGGCCTGACCAGAATTCCCTTGCCCGCGCTCGGCCGGCAAGCGATGCTGGTGCCCGACGTGACGGGCGACCACCACAACTCAACGGATACGACCGTCGACGCCGACCGCTTCGTCTGGCCGCCGCGAGTTGTCGAGGTCGAGGGCGCCCCCCGGAGCGACGCGAATCCGCTCGAAACGGAACCGCGAGACCGACCGGCGAGCGCCTTCCGAGACCTGCTCGTCGCGTCCGAGCGAGCATTTCTCCGCCCCGTCGTCGAACCGATCGACCGACAGATCGCCGAACTCGGCTGGTCTCGCGAGGCGGCGGAAGCGTCCTGCCAGCGCTGCGGGCGAACGGTCGGCCCCCACGAAGAGGACGAATTCGGCTGCGCCCGGTGTCGCAACACGGCGCTGGCCTTCGACCGAGCCGTCCGACTCGGTGAATACGCCACGCCCCTCGACCGCTGGATCTGGTGCCTCAAGTTCCAGAGGATCCGCTCGTTCGGCGTCCGGCTCGGCAGGGAACTCGGCGAAGCGTTGCGCGAAGCAGGGGCCCTGCACAGCCCTCCACCCGGTGGCGTGGCAATCCAGGCGGTCCCCGCAAGCTTTCGCCGGCGTTGGAGCCGCGGCATCGATCACGCCTCCGTCCTCGCCGACGCCTGTGCAGCCGAACTGGCGATCCCTCGAATCCGCGTCCTCCGCCGGAGCCACCGTCGAAGCCAGCGCTCCGTCGCGTCCTCGGACCGGTGGGCAAACGCACAGGGCAGCGTACGGGTTCGTGAATCAGATCAGAAGCACCTGGTCGGCAAGCGCATCGTGGTGATCGATGATGTGATGACCAGCGGCGCGACCGCCCGGGCGGTCGCCCTCGCTCTGAAAGGCCAGCCCGACGCCCGGTTCCGCCCTGCTCCGTGGGGTGCGAGAGAGGTCTGGCACGCGGTCATCGCGTCGACCGAGTGAGCCTCACCGTGGCGGGCACGAACTGTGGAAAAGTGGATCAGGGTTTTTGACGCAAAAAACGCCGATTCTGCGGGGAATCTGGCGGGGCGGAAACGAAATCATCAGGAAATCTTCAAGGCTGAACCTGCACCCGTTGACACCAACTCGGCAGTTGATACAATCTCGGACCCCCAAGAGCGAGCCACACGGCTGGCTCAGCGGGTATCTGCACGTCTGGCCGGACGGCCTTGAGTGCAGGGCTTCTTTGAAAAGTGAACAGTTGGTGAACCGCGAGAATGTGCGGCTCCGTCTAGGTTTCGAGACCGAAAGCCCGTAGCTGGGTCGGCTGAGTCGAACAGCTGTGTCTGAGTGCTTCACAGCCTCAGATGCTTCTCATAGGTTCCTCGAAAATTCATGCCATTCGGTCAATCGACCGGATGGCGCCCTATTGAGTAAAGATTCTCTCCCGCGTCTAGCCGACGCGGGGGCACCCGAGACTGGCTTGACCGTCAGGATCGGGTGGGACCGGCACCCTGCGAACGCAGGGTGGGTTGTCCAGGACTGGCCCTTTATTTGAAGCGATCGCCGGCTTGCCGGCGTAAGCAATAAATTTCAAGTGAAGAGTTTGATCCTGGCTCAGCCTGAACGCTGGCGGCATGGCTAAAACATGCAAGTCGAGGGAGAAGGGGACTTCGGTCCCCGGACACCGGCGAAAGGGCGAGTAATGCGATCGAACGTGCCCCGAGGTAGAGGATAGCCGTGGGAAACTGCGGGTAATACTCTATAAGTTCCAAGGAAGAAAGCTCCGGCGCCTTGGGAGCGGCGATCGTCCTATCAGGTTGTTGGTGGGGTAAAGGCCTACCAAGCCGAAGACGGGTAGCGGGTGTGAGAGCATGGCCCGCCGCATCGGAACTGAGACACTGTCCGGACTCCTACGGGAGGCTGCAGTAACGAATCTTCCGCAATGCGCGAAAGCGTGACGGAGCAATGCCGCGTGTGGGATGAAGCGGTTACGCCGTGTAAACCACTGTCAGGACTTAGGAAGAACTGACCGAGTCCAAAGGAAGGGCCGGCTAATCTCGTGCCAGCAGCCGCGGTAATACGAGAGGCCCGAGCGTTAGGCGGAATCACTGGGCTTAAAGGGTGCGTAGGCGGATCAGTAAGCATTTTGTGAAATCCCTCGGCTCAACCGAGGAATTGCAGAGTGAACTGCTGGTCTTGAGGTAGGCAGAGGTCATCGGAACGTACGGTGGAGCGGTGAAATGCGTAGATATCGTACGGAACGCCGAAGGGGTAGCCAGGTGACTGGGCCTTACCTGACGCTGAGGCACGAAA